>JAITLC010000008.1 GCA_031278095.1 Treponema sp. | reverse complement strand
ATGACACTGTAGTACTGATCGTCGGGAATGAGCTGGAATTCCACCTTGATACCCGTTTCGGCGGTAAATTTGTCCGCCAGGGTATGGTCGATTTCCTTAACCCAGTTCGCCGAGGCGGCAACGGTGAGAGTTTTGCCGCCACCGGAACCCGACGCGCTTTGTTTTCCGCCACCCGCGAAGGCAAGGGCAGCCGCCAGAAAGAGAAGAAGACCGATCATTGATTGTTTTTTCATGATTTTCCTCCAAAATAAAAATAGTGCAAGCGCTTGTATTTTATCCTATCACGGCTCATTCCCCTTGTCAACAAAAAATGCAAGCGCTTGACAAATTTCTAAAATGTTCCCCGCCGGTTAAAATGGGAAGGAAGCACCAGCACCCTGGGATGATCTTTTTCCGGTTCGTTTTTGACGCGCTGGTATAACTCCGCCGCCTTCTCGCCGACCTCGCCGGTGCGCAGGTCGATGGTGCTCAGGGGCGGTATGCTTATGCGGGAAATAAAGGTATTATCCACCCCGGCAACGGAGAGTTCTTCGGGAACCTTGATTTTAAGCTCCCGGGCGGCGGCCAAAATACCTAGGGCTATAAGGTCGTTTGCCGCGAGGACAGCCCGCGGACGAGCGGGGGAAGACAAAATTTTTTTGGCGATATCAAAACTGCTCCAGACCGATGTTTCATTGTTTGGCCCGGTAATATCCGGCAGTTTGATACAGGAGGCCTGAGCTTTGGGGATATTGTTTTCCCGGCGCCATTTTTCAAGGAACCTCATTTTAAGGGCATAGGCATAGGACTTCATGGCGGGAATGAACAGCATAAAGGGATAGAGGCTTCTGCGTTCTACTTCTTTGAATACGTCGAGGAGACCCGGGTGCTGATCGCAGCGTATCACAAAATTATCCCCCGAAGCCTTGATATACTGATTTATCAGGATAACGGGGCAGTGAAATTGCCGGTTAACGTAAAAATTGTTTTTTGAATTAAGGCTGGGGGTTTCGATCACAAAAAGAGCGTCAATGTTCCGCCGTATCATCTCCTCCAGGTTTCTTTTTTCCAGTTCGAGGCTGCATTCGCAGTTGCAGAGATAGAGGTAGGTTCCGTCCGGTATCAGCAGGCGTTCTATACCCTCAATTATCTCCTCAAAATAGGGATTTGAACGGTTTACCGTCAGTATACCCACCGAATCGGTTTTCCCGGTCATAAGGCCCTTGGCAAAATAATTGGGTTTGTATCCCAGCTCATTGATTATCGCCTGGATCTTTTGGCGGGTTTCGAATTTTACTTTTTCAGGTTTATTGATGGCCCGTGAAACGGTTGCCGGATTTACCCCCGCAATTCTGGCGATGTCTTCAAGTTTTTGTTTCACTCTTTGGTTTTACCCTGTTTTATAATTTCACGCAAGGCGGTACATTGCGGACTCATCGTGACGGCCCAGAACATAACGGATGCGGCCCTTCCACGCTGCCCCGCCGGCCTCTTCAAGTTTTCGATGGAAGGGGCAAGGGTTTTTTCATCCCGGAGATCGGTAATCGTAAGTTCCGCGCCGCGGCGGGCGGGAAAAAGGGCCGATTCAAACCCTCCGCCGTGCAAACCCAGCCCCATTATCAGGGCTTTCATTCCTGAATAATCCGCCATAAATTGTATCCACTTGAAATAGAGATGTATCACAGTATAATAGAAAGAATGGAGAATAAATACCGGCGTCTGAGGCTGTTCCAGGATGTCAGATTTTGGAACAGTTTCCTTCTGTTTTTTTATCTCGTTCTTCCCCTGTTTCTGCCTGCCCAGGATCTTTCCGTTTCCGGAGCGAGAATCTTCTATGCCGAAGGGTCCGATTTTGTTCTTAGTTCCGGGGGACAGCGGACGGTGTACCAGGGAGGAGATCTGAGGGACGGGGGGCTGCTCCTCAACAGCGGAGACATTGTTCAAACCGGCACGGACAGCCGGCTGGAGATGCAGTTTTCCCCTTCGGGCACAGTGATTAAATTGGGGGAGAATACCTCCTTCCTTTTTACCGATACCCGGTCTCTTGGGCTTTTCTACGGCAGGCTCCGCATTGTTTCGATGAATGAAACCGATCCTGTCAATATTGAGGCAGGCTTTGCCGTATTGAGCATAAAGAATTCCGATGCCGGTATTGATTACAGTATTGAACGCGGGGAACTGAAGCCCAGGGTGAGAAGCTACTGTTTTCAGGGTTCCGCAGGCATGACTATTTCCGGTCAGCCCGGCCCGCCGCTGAATGAAATGGAACTGGTCAGCGTAGAATTGAGGCCTTCTACAACATGGATCGAAAAAAGGCCCCTGGAAGAGGAAATTGTCGTGTACTGGAACCAAAACCGTTTTTCCGGAACTCCCGCCATTCCCCTGTCCGAACAGGCGGCGGAAGTCCTACAGAGTCCGGCGGAAATATCCCGCAGAGATACTGCGCCCGTCATCATTACGGTTCAGCCGGATTATATGCCGTTTTTTCTAAAAAACAGACTCAAAAATATACTTACCGGAATCGGTCTTTTTTCCTCTCTTGGCGGTCTGGGTGTCCAGGCTTATGGAATGTATAAACATTTTTCAGAAGGTTATTCAGACCAGAATATCCGTCTTATCACATATGGTACTATTCCTGTTGCAGCAGGCCTGGGTGTTATCCTGAGCAGTCTTTTTATCAATCCCAAAGAACCTTCTCCATGACCCAGACCGAGATTAATGCTACCGTATCGGTTCTGGATAATTACGGATGGCCCAAAAATTTCGGATGGGCAAAAGCCCCGTATTTTTTCTACGATCCTGCACTGGTCTATGCTTCCCGGCGGCGAATTACCGAAATGGACAGGTATATTGTTTTTTCCGCCACCCACCTTGTTGCCTTTGAAATTATCGATTCAGGCTGGCTGGGCTACATGGGTATTTCTGTAGTCTCCCTCAAAGACAAGAAACGTTCAACCCAGGTTTTTCTTAGCTCGTTTCCTCTCGGAGCCTTTGACATGCCGCCGGGGAGTGAAATGGGATCGATCCGTTTCAGGCGGAAGAGCGATCGGCTTGATTTTGTTTCCATGGGAGGGGGCGCCAGGATCATAAAGGCGGATATACTGCGTTTCGGCCACCACCGGAGTCTCCGGGGAGAGATTGTTCTCCTCGCCCCCGATGACGCAGAATCTCTGGTGACCAATCTTCCCTGGCGCAGGGAAAAAGACGCTTTCCGTTACGCCCGCTCTTCTCCCTGGTACAGCGCCGAAGGGGTTATTCAGTTCGGCACGTCGGAACTTGTTTTTACCCAGGGGAACGCATGGGGGATCTTTGAATGGAGCCGGGTCGTGCGTCCCAAGTCGGATCTCCGTTTTTGTGCGACTGCCTGCGGCATGGCGCGGGGATTCAGGATTAGTTTTTCTATAGGCTATGATACTTCCGATTCAAGCCAGGCAACGGAAAACGCCTTTTTTGTTGACGGAAAAATTCACAAGCTTGATCAGGTAACCTTTCATATCTCTCCCGGTAACTGGATGGACTCATGGCATTTTACCAGTAACGATCAGCGTCTTACCATGACTTTTCATCCTCACCAGGAACGGGAAGACAAGAATCAACTGCTGTTTTATTCCATGAGACGGCGCCAGTTCTACGGTTTTTTTTCTGGTACGGTAATTCTGGATGACGGCAGTAGCATGGATTTCAAAAACCTCACCGGTTTTGCCGAGCGGAAGAAGACTCAATTTTAGGGAAACGCCAATTAAGTGGCACCAATCCTTCCGGCTGTATATGAAAATCGGAAAGTTGCGCATTTTACGTAGTTTCTATTCCGTCCGTTCGTTGTAAATCCTTATTCTGTAATGAATTAGTGTCTGTCCACAAAGTCGGTTACTTTG
>JAITLC010000152.1 GCA_031278095.1 Treponema sp. | reverse complement strand
ATAAGGCTGTTTCAAAACTTCAGTTTTTGGAACAAGCTCATATTAGTATAAATATCCGTGAAGATAAAGATACCCTTTAGGTAAACGCTGATTAAATGAGGCCAATGAAGAACCTCGGAGCACCCCGAGGTATCTTCGTGTGAGAGAAAATGTATAATACTCTCCCCCGCGAACCGGTGAGCGGGTTCTTGGGTCCATACCCCGATTCGAAGAGAGGTAATGATGTTAACCGGGGCAGGCCTGGGTATGGACCCCCGCCTTCCAATCAGCGTTTATCCATGGGAATGTAGTCGATATGCCTGGTAACCGACTTGTAGGCCGGCCGGATGATCTTCCCCGCATTGGCAATTTCCTCAAGCCGGTGGGCGCACCAGCCGGAAATCCGGGCCACGGCAAAGAGCGGGGTAAAAAGTTCCCCGGGCAGGTCGAGCATGCTGTACACAAAGCCGGAATAGAAGTCCACATTGGCGCTTACACCCTTGTAAATCTTGCGCATTTTACCGATTACCCGGGGGGCAATACTCTCTACCTTTGAGTAAAGCCGGTATTCATCCAGCCTGCCCTTTTCCTCAGCCAACTGCTCCACAAAGCCTTTGAATATCAGCGCACGGGGATCCGAGAGACTGTACACCGCATGACCCATGCCGTACACAAGACCGGATTTATCGAAAGCTTCCTTTTTGAGGATCCTGGTGATATATGCGGCAATCGCATCGTCATCATCCCAGTCTCTAATCTTTTCTTTTATATCCTGGAACATCTGCACCACCTTGATGTTTGCACCTCCGTGTTTGGGCCCCTTGAGGGAAGCCAGGGAGGCCACCACCGAGGAATATGTATCCGTTCCCGAAGAAGTAACCACATGCATCGTAAAGGTTGAATTGTTTCCCCCGCCGTGTTCCGCATGGAGCACTAAAGCCAGATCGAGAACCTTCGCCTCAAAATCCGTGTAGCTGCTGTCGGGACGGAGCATGTAGAGGATGTTCTCCGCAATGGAAAGCTCAGACTGAGCAGGATGGATCACGAGGCTTTGATTGTTGTGGTAATGGGCATAGGACTGGTAACCGTAAACCGCCAGAAGGGGAAACTGGGCGATAAGCTGAATGGACTGGCGGATGATATTCCCGATGGAGGTATCCTCTGTATTGTCGTCGTAGTAATAGAGAGTCAGCACGCTCTTTGCCAGAGAATTCATCATGTCCTTGCTGGGGGCATTCATGATCGTGTCCCGGACAAAAGCCTCCGGCAGAGCGGCATAACGGGAAAGAAGACTGCGGAATCTAAGGAATTCCTTCTTTTTGGGAAGATGCCCAAAGAGGAGAAGAAAGACAATCTCCTCATACCCGAAACGGTTTTCCCCGGTAAAACCCTTTACCAGGCTTTCAATATTGATCCCCCGATAGTAAAGCTTGCCTTCGCAGGGCACAAGATCGTTATCTTCGATAATGTAAGACACAATCTCCGATATTTCGGTAAGCCCTGCCAAAACCCCCTTTCCGCTCTTGTCCCGCAGCCCCCGTTTTACCTCGTATTTTGCATAGAGTTCATTGTCTATGATTGCAGACTTTAATGCCTTCCTGGCGTACTTGCAGATAAGTTTTTTTTCCTGTTTTTCGGTAATTACCATGGATACTCCTCTTTACTAAAACTGTTCTCCTCCTTAAATCATCTGTACTCATTATAATGTATAATACACAAAAAAAGCCCGGAGCCGCAGCCCCGGGCTTTCAATCTTTACGATTTCATCTGAAACCGTTTAGAAAGGCCGGTCAGCTAAATACTTGTACTCCTTCCAGACGCGCTCCACCTGGGCCTTTGCCTTGGCAAGGAGGGCATCCGCCCGGTCGGGGCTGGCGGCCTTGAGGCTCCTGAAGCGGACTTCCTTGTACATGAAGTCTTCAAGGGCCGTGGCGGCTTCCTTACTGTCAAGCTGGAAGGGATTCTTCCCCTCACTCTTGAGTCTGGGATCGTAGCGGTACAGGGGCCACAGCCCGCTGGTAACCGCCGCCTTCTGTTGATCCATACCGTGCATCATGTCGATACCGTGGTTGATACAGTGGCAGTAGGCGATGATGATGGAAGGCCCGTCGTAGCTTTCGGCCTCGCGGAAGGCCTTGATCACCTGGGACATATTTGCGCCCATGGAGATCTTTCCCACATACACATAGCCGTAGCTCATTGCCATGGCGCCCAGATCCTTCTTTACAATGTCCTTTCCGCCTGCGGCAAATTTGGCGATGGCTCCCACCGGAGTGGCCTTGCTCATCTGGCCGCCGGTATTGGAGTAGACTTCGGTGTCCATACAGAGGACGTTCACGTTCCGGCCCGAAGCCAATACGTGGTCAAGGCCGCCGTAACCGATGTCGTAACCCCAGCCGTCGCCGCCGAGAATCCACACGGAACGTTTGATAAAGTGATCCGCCAGGGAGAGAAGCATCTTTGCGACGGGCTTGCCTTCATCCTTCAGAGCCTTCTTGAGTTCATCTACATTTTTCCGCTGTTCCTCAATGGCGGCGTCATCCGTCTGGGTATTGGCAAGAAGCTTGTCGAGGAGAGAAGTCTGAATGCCTTCGGCCTTGGCCTGGACAGCCAGTTCCCGGACATGTTCGGCGAGTTTATCGCTGGTGAGCCTCATCCCCATACCGAATTCCGCGGCATCCTCAAAGAGACTGTTTGACCAGGTAGGCCCGCGGCCATCGGCGCGCTGACAGTAGGGGGTAGTAGGAAGGTTTCCGCCATAAATCGAAGAACAGCCGGTTGCATTGGCAATTACCGCCCGGTCGCCGAAAAGCTGGGAGAGCAGCTTAACATAAGGCGTTTCGCCGCAGCCCGCGCAGGCACCTGAGAACTCGAAGAGGGGCCGCTTGAGGGCCAGACCCTTGGGAGTTCCCAGGTTGATTTCCGAAGCGGGAGCTTCCGGCAGGGTCATAAAGTAATCCCAGAGGGGCGCCTGTTCTTCCCGGTACTCGATGCTGTTGTTTACCCAGTTGAGGGCCTTACGTTCGGGATTTTCCCTGGACTTGGCGGGGCACTGGTTGATACACACTCCGCACTGCATGCAGTCTTCCGTGGAGATCTGCAAGGTGATCTTCTTTCCCGCTTCCGCCTTGGGCTTCAATTCGGCGCATTTAAAACCCTTGGGCGCCTTTGACGCGTCCGCATCACTTAGGGTCTTCATCCGCATGACCGCATGGGGACATACAACGGTACACTGACCGCACTGTATACAGATATTTGCATCCCATTCGGGAACTTTTTCGGCAATGGCCCGCTTCTCGTACTGGGTAGTAGCGGTGGGGAAGGTTCCGTCTTCGGGAATCTTCGATACGGGGAGCTTGTCTCCTTCCTGGACCGTCATGGTTCCCAGTACTTCCCGAATCCAGGGATCCTTTGCGCCTGCCATAGCCTTTTTCATGTGGATATCCCCTTCGATGGAGGAGGGGTATTTTACTTCCTGAACCGCTGACAGGGCAAGTTCGATGGTTGCGTTGTTCTTCTGCACCACATCGGCGCCCTTCTTGCCGTAGGACTTTTCGATAAATTTCTTCATGTACGTTACCGCTTCCGCCTCGGGGAGCACTCCGGAGATCTTGAAGTACGCGGCCTGCATGACTACGTTGATCCTCGTGCCCATACCGGCCTTTCCGGCGATTTCAAAGGCGTCGATCACGAAGAATTTGAGCTTCTTGTCGATGATCCGTTTCTGAGCCTCCACGGGAAGGTACTTCCACACTTCGGAAGCCCCATAGGGACTGTTGACCAGGAAGGTAGCGCCCTCCTTACAGTTAGCCAGCATGTCGTAAGTTTCCATGTAGGTGAACTTGTGACAGGCCAGGAAGTCCGCCTTGGTGATAAGATAGGGCCGCCGAATCGACTTCTTGCCGAAACGGAGATGGGAAACGGTAAAACCACCGGACTTCTTGGAGTCGTAGGAGAAGTAAGCCTGAGCATTGAGTTCCGGTTTGGCATCCCCGATGATCTTGATCGAGTTTTTGTTAGCGCCGACCGTGCCGTCGGAACCGAGACCGTAGAACATCGCTTCGTTCATTCCCTCTTCGGGGATCACAAAGTGCTCGTCATAGTCGAGGCTCTTGCCCTGTACATCATCCTTGATGCCGACTATGAAATTGGCAATCTTCTTGCCGTCGAGGTTGTCGAATACGGCCTTTACCATGCCGGGAGTGAATTCCTTGGAACCCAGCCCGTAGCGGCCGCCCAGTACGATGGGGTAGCTCTTGAAGTGGGTGTCTCCGGCGCTCATCACTTCCCCGATGGCGGTACGCACATCTTCGTAGAGAGGCTCACCCAAGGAACCGGGTTCCTTGGTGCGGTCGAGAACCGCAATGGCCTTAACCGTCTGGGGCAGGGATTTTACAAAAATGTTCGCGTCAAAGGGCCGGTAGAGCCGTACCTTGAGGAGGCCCACCTTCTCTCCCTTGCCCTGGAGGAATTCAACGGTTTCTTCGCAGGTTTCCGCCCCGGAACCCATAATGATGATAACCTTTTCCGCATCCGGAGCGCCGAAGTAGTCAAAGAGGTGATAGGCCCGGCCGGTGAGTTTGGCATATTTATCCATTTCCGCCTGAACAATGCCTGCAACCAGGTCGTAGTACTTGTTTACCCCTTCCCGTCCCTGGAAATAGGTATCCGGGTTCTGGGCAGTACCGCGGAGAGAGGGTTTTTCGGGAGTAAGGCCCCTTGCACGGTGCCCCCGCACCAGATCATCGTCGATCATCTGTTTCATTATATCGTAGGAGACTTCTTCAACCTTCTGCAGTTCATGGCTGGTGCGGAAACCGTCAAAGAAATGGAGGAAGGGCACCCTGGAACGGAGCGTGGAGGCATGACTTATCACCGCAAGATCCATCACTTCCTGGATACTGTTACTGGCAACCATGGCCCAGCCGGTCTGACGGCAGGCCATAACGTCCTGATGGTCGCCGAAAATCGAGAGAGAACTCGTTGCAAGGGCCCGCGCCGCTATATGAAACACCGTAGAGGTAAGTTCCCCGGCAATCTTGTACATGTTGGGGATCATGAGGAGGAGACCCTGGGAAGCGGTAAAGGTCGTGGAAAGCGCCCCGGTAGTCAGGGCTCCGTGAACCGCTCCGGCGGCCCCTGCTTCGGACTGCATTTCTACAACCTGGGGAATGGTACCCCACAGATTCTTCCTGCCCTGGGCTGAATACTCGTCCGAGAGCTCTCCCATTGGGCTGGATGGCGTAATCGGATAAATTGCGATTACCTCGCTCAACGCGTGGGCTACATACGCTGCTGCAGTGTTACCGTCAATCATGACCATATTCTTGTCTGCCATTTTTTCCCTCAAAATTAGGTAGGATTTACAACCGGAACGGCCGCTGAGCCGCAGGTTACTATTATTCTAGTCCGAAAATGTGGATTATTCAAGAGTTGTTCCGAAACGAACCGGGGTTTGGAACAAGCTCGATTAAGTTCATTCGAAGGCGGGGAATTCTATTTTTTCTGGGAAACGGCGGTGGCTGCTCCTGCGATCCGGTTGGTAATATCGCTTAAGGCGGCCCTGGCGCTTCGGCCTTTCTCCGAGGCTTCCTGGTAATTGCCGCCGGCCAGGGAAATTTCGGCCTGATCCAGAGTATGGCGGGCACCGGCAAAATCCCTGTCAAGAGCCGGAAAGTCCAGTTTGATATTTTTTACCGTTTTAGCGTTTCTGAGTGACTCTTCAGTCTCCAGGGCCGCTGCCTTTACTCCCTCAATGAGGTTTTCCACTTCGGTTTTGGCCTGTTCCGCCCCGGTTTTCCCGTCGGCGATGGCCTTTTGCGCGGCCGCGACAGCCTCGGAAGCCAGGGTTTTGGCTTCATCGTAGCGTTTGGAATCGGCCGCTTCCTGCATCCGGGTAAGCGCTTCCCGGGCGCGTACCAGGGAACTTGACGCATAGTTAAGCGCATTGGCATCGTTTTCCGCTGCGCTTACCGCGGCGATAGCCTGATTCATCTCTTCGGCAGGCGGCTTGGCGCAACCAAAAAAGGCCAGTACCAGAACAAAAATTATGGATACCCACGTGACGGACTGTTTCACTGAATACTCCTTATAAAAAGTTCTGTTCACAAAGTAACCGACTTTATGGACAGACACTAAGTATATCGGCAAGAAAGGGTTTTTTTCAAACGGTAACCGCCGTCCGTCAGTAATCTTAAGGAAGCACTGATTTATTCAATCGAGAATACATCAGTGCTGCTTTAATGCGGTATTTACGCAATAAAATGAGTGCATACACAGGGAAACGCTGATTGGCGTCATTTAATCAGCGTTTCCCTAAAGGGGCCGGCCGGGAAGTAACCAAATACTGGACAGCCGCTGAATTCAGAGTCACCGGCTGTCGTTTTAGGGCAAGACCCGGAAAGCCGAACATATAGATAATGTCTCCGTATTTTTCAAAAAGGGCCCGGGGGTTCGTTTTTTTTGCAAGCCTTCTTGCCGGGGCGGCCATCATGGTTCTCTCTGTCCATATACTCTCAGGTCCCCGGTTGGGGCCTCATTACGACCGGTTGCTGCAGTTCCGTAAACCGCCCCCTGTGGCCCGCGAGATTGTACTTATTGATACCGCCGAGATTCTGGAGGCGGACAAGGCTGCCGGCATCCTCATCATCCTGACGGAATTTGGCGCATCCTCCCTGATTATTCAGGCTGCCGTTCCTTCTCCGGGTATTTTGGGCGGGAGTTTTTCCGGACGGCCGGAGAGCGCCGAGGAGATACGTTCCCATTTTGACGAAGAGTACAATCTTCTGGGACGGAACATACGGACTCTATTCGAGGCAATCCGCATTGGTTCCGTAGCTCCCCAGGATCTGGGCCGCTATGTTGCTGAACTCATAGAACTTGCGGAACGGGGGAAGGAACGGCTGAGTTCCGCCCTTCTGCGCGAGGAAGGCGAAGGCTATGCCCGCTTTGAACAGGCTTCCGTCCTTTTTGGCAATATGAGGCAGGCAGGGGATCTCCGTCTGCTTCGGGCCGGGGGAGGCTACGATACGCCCTGGTATTCCAGGGTCCGGCCCGACAGGGATGGTGTGCTCCGCCGTATACCTCCGGTATTGGTTGTTGATGATACGGAGCTTTCGGCAGGGATTGAGCATATAGCCTATGCGGCATTCAAGAGCCGGTACCCGGAAACCGGTATAGAACGTATTGATGGAAATCTTTACCTTGTGAAGGCGGCGGCACATTCCGCCGGGGAAAGGGATACTGAAGCTTCCCTCCGGGAAAACAGAAATCTTGTCATCCCCCTGGACGCGAGCGGCGCCATTCTCGTGGAAAAACCTGCCGCCGCAGATACCGAGGTGTTCCGGCGTCTTTCCCTTTCTGCTTTTTCAGGATACGAAGAGACGGAAAGGGAACTACTGAGACTCCTCAGAGAGGCGGAAGCGGCGGGCATCTATTCCGGCACCGCTCCTGAACTGTCTCCCTTTTATCTGGGCGAGTACGCGGAATCCCTGAAGGCAGAGATGCTGTCAAATTCAGAGACAGATCTCAAAGGGAACTGGCTTGCCGCGAAGAAGGCATATCTTGAAAGCCTTAAGGATTTTCTTGAAGGCCCCGCGGAGGCGGAGATTGTCACCGGTTATGAGGAACTCATTGCTCTTTTGGAGCTTGGAGAGGAAGGAGTGTCCCGGCTTCAGGGCCTCAGGGATGAACTTATCCGCAGTTTTACTGTTATCCGGGAGAAGGAAGCGGAATTGTGGAAGCAGCGGGAAAACCTTGAAACGGTGCTGACAGGCTCTTTCTGCATCATGGGCCCGGCATCAGACGATGAACCGAACGCAAGCGCAATCCTTGCTAACACCCTTATTACAGGGCATTTTATTGAAGGCGCCCTTATGCGGGATACATGGCTCTGGAACTCCCTCGCCCTGGCGGCAGGTCTCTTCTGTATAGCCGCCGCCGGGCCTCTCCGGACGTTTTTTTGGGGATTCTTCCTCAGCGGCGTTTCTTTTTTCGGTTTTTCGGTTTTTTTTATCTATTCGGCATACTGGATAGATCCCCTTATTTCCACAGTATCACTGCTGGGGGGCAGTATTTTTGCGGTTTTTATCAAGGCCCTTATCTTCAGAAGCGGTTCACGGCGTCTCCATCTGGCCTACAGCCGCCATATCGGCAAGGCTCCGCTCAGACGGTTGCTGCGGATCGGGAGACCCCAACTCCAGGAACGGATCAAGGCCTATTCGGCGATTATTGCGGTAAAGGATCCTTCACTTCCGGTACGGCTTGACCGGGGAGATCCCTCCGAGGGGGCTGAGGCTGTCCGGGCTTTTTACGAGACTACAGCAGGATTTGTCAAAAAGGCCGGGGGGATCTTTCTCGGTTGCGAGGGGGATACGGTACTCCTCTGTTTTGGCTCTCCCCCGGAACGTCTTGCCCGGCGGGAAACCGATCATGCCGCAACAGCGCCGTTTAATCCGGCGGAAGCGGCCATACACTTCATCACAGAACTTGAAAAGGCCAATAATAGTATTGCTAACGGTAAGAACACTACCGGCAAGAATAATGCCGGCAGCAATACTGCCTTGTGGCATTTTGGACTTGACTGCGGAGACTGCCTCTTTGCATGGTCCGAACTTTCGCTCTACAGTGCCTATGGCCGCCCGGTTGTCCGTTCCCGCATCCTCTCCGGCCTCTGTTCCCGTTTTAATGCCCGCATCCTGATAAGCGAATCGATTCGAAAAAAGGTCAACCTTTCGGCGCGGAAACTGCAAACCCTTGGCGGCAAAGACGGCGAAGGCCGGGAAACCTTCTACGAACTTCGCCTGCACAGCGAAAATTAAACATTTTTCACTAAGGCCGTTCCAAAACTTCAGCTTTTGGAACAGCTTCCTTGGATTTAGAGGAAAACCGGGGTTTTACCGGTTTTTCCAAGAGCTTGTTCCAAAACCAACCGGGTTTTGGAACAAGCTCTACTGTCTATTGATTTTTCCGATTGTAGGCCGCAGCAGGCGGAGGCGTACTACTTTTCCGCCGCCGTATTCGGGGAAAGCCCGGTAGCGTTCGCCGTCTTCCGAGAAGGGGGATGCCTTTTCTCCGGGAAAGGGAGGGTAGCGTTTCTGCGACCAGCGGAGGGAAGAATCACCCAGGGACATTCCGGGGGAAGCGGGATCGAAGTATACAAAAGATTCATGAACACCCCGTTCCGCCAGGGGAGCCTCATCGGTACATTGCAGATAACGGAGTACGCCCCGCTTAAAATCTACCGACTGGATAATGGCGGAGTGGGCCGCATCTCCATCCGGCCCCCGGAAGAGTATGATATCCGCGGGCATGAGGTTCCGAATCTCGTCTTTTACCGTAATTATTTCCCTGCTTCGGGAATCAAAGAAAGCGGTTCCCGCGTAACGGGCAGGACTGTCTCCGGGGAGCACTCCCAGCGTCCTCCGTAAAGCGCTGCCCAGATCCAGCCCGCCGCTTTTCGCTATATACGACAGCGTATGCCAGACAAAAGCCGAACAGTCCATGCCCGCCAGGCCTATGCAGTAGAGGTAGTTATACACATCTGTTTCTTCGATGCCCTTACCCTGCACATACACATAGGGCCGGTGGGGAAGACCGCGGTAGGCTCCGGCCTTCATTCTGGCAAGCTCAAAAAGTTCCCTGCTACTTGTCCAGGTTTGGCTTGGAATATCGAAGATCAGCACCTTTTCTTTTCCGTCACAGATAGTGTCAATGTAAGTTTTGAAATCCGCCGAATCAATAATCGTTTCGATGGCAGACCAGAGGGTTTCCGGGCTCCCCTTGCCGCCTTCCAGAAACACCCAGCCGGTATCGCTGAGCGTATCCCGCTCGTTGTTCTGGGCAAAAGGTATGCGGAGGTTCATCACCTTGCCTCCCAGAATCCGGGTTTTGAAACAGAGCCTGAACGCTTCCTCAATAACCTTTTCGATGCCGTTTCCCCAGATACGGGAAGGATCGGAGAACGAAGAAAACGGATCTTCCTGGGCCGCCGCGTGGATGACGGGGAAGAGGGAAAAAATAAGAAGAAAGGGGAAATGCACTTTGAAAATTTTGAAGAATCTATTCTCCATAAGAGCTTATTTTTGCCCATTTACCGTTTTTTTTCAATTGTGCCGTTTTCCGCTGCCGCAGGGTAAACGCTCATTTTTGCAAAGCCGATATTAACCGGGATACCATAGACGCGGCTTTTTGCATACCGGTTATATTCTGCTCCTGAATGCGGAGGACCCGGAGTTCGGCACAAAGATAGCCCGCCTGCTTTGGGAGACCCGGCGGCGGCATTAAAACTTCCGGTAAAGTTACGTCTTTACCACTTTAGCCAGAGCACGGCCGGCTTCTTCAAGTTTGGCAAATTCTTCCGGGCTGGGGCAGCCTGCCCACTCGATGGATTCCATGTTTTCGCACCTGAGGGCTTCAATGGCGGCGTCATATTCTTTTTTTGCGCCTCCTACCCAGCCCCAGGAGCCGATACGGAGTACCTTCTTGCCGAATACGTGCTTCCGCCGGAAGATATCCAGCACATACGCCATGGGGGGGAACATGGCGTATTCATAGGTGGGCATGGCGAAAACAAGACCCGAGCTTTTCCATGCATCCGCCAGAATCCAGGATACATCCTCGTTGGGAACCCGGTGTATGCTGTAGGCGACTCCTTCCTGTTCTATACCGCGGAGCACCGCATCCAGCCCTGCCTTGGTATTGCCGTACATGGAACCCCAGATGACGGCAATGCTCTTTTCCGCAGGCCCTTTGGCCCAGGCAGCGTATTTCAAATAGAGAGCGATGATTTTTTTTGGTTCTTTTCGCCAGATAATGCCGTGACTCGGAGCTACGCAGTTGATCGTAAACCCTTCAAACTTCTGTACTGCCCTTTCCACAAAGATGGAGAAAGATGAAACGATGTTTGAATAGTACCGAAGGGTTTCGGACTCAAAGCCCCGAAGTTCAATATTGCTGAATTCATCGTCAAAGACCCGTCCTCCCAGAGAACCGAAAGAACCGAAAGCGTCACAGGAGAAGAGGCTTCCCGACTGTGCATCCCAAGTCATCATGGTTTCGGGCCAGTGGACATTGGGTGTCTCATGGAAACTGAGGACTCTACCGCCTCCCAGGTCCAGGGTATCCCCGTCTTTTACCGCCCGCAGGCCGGTTTCGATTTTATAGAACGTTTTAACCAGATTAATACCCTTGGCGGTGGAGATAATCCCGGCTCCGGGGTTTTTTTCGTGAAATTCACGGAGCCAGCCTGTATGATCCGGCTCAAGATGGTTGAGGATGAGGTAGTCGAAACTGGAAAAATCCATGCCGATTGAGTCAAGTTCCGAGCCGATTTGGGCGGGAGCTTCAGTCCAGTCCCGAAAAAGGTCGATAAGGGCGGTTTTTTCACCTTTAACTACATAGGAATTAAGGGAAACACCCTGGGGAATGGGCCAGATACCTTCAAAAAGATCGGACGTATGTATATCTGCATGAAGGCAATACAGAGAATCCGAGATGAGTCGTGCTTTCATAATACCTGTTTATGGAAACTTTTTCTAAGATGAGGCTGTTCCAAAACCTCAATTTTTGGAACAACTTCCCTGAATTTAAGGGAAAAACCGGGGCTTTTGACCGGTTTTTCCAAGAGCCTGTTCCAAAACCGTACGCATTAGCGCACAGTCAATTAGTTTTGGAACAGGCTCAGATAACCGGATTTACCGTTTAAGAACCGAAACAACGCGTTCCAACACCTTTTTCCGGTCTAAAGGCTTAACAATATAGCTCTTGGCTCCCATAAGAAGGGATTTTTTAACCACATCCTCTTTTCCCAGTGCGCTCACCATAATTACAACGGCATCTTTGTCAAATTCCAATATTTTTTCCAGCGCGGAAACCCCATCCATTACCGGCATGGTGATATCCATTGTTACAAGGTCGACATTTGGGTACAATTCTTTGTATTTTTCGACACCCTGAGCCCCATCCGCGGCAGTTCCTGCCAACTCAAAACCCTCGGAAGTAAAAATTTGACCTAGCTGCTTTGCGATGAACATGGAATCATCAACTACCAATACCCGGTACGAACCCCCTTCCGGCTTTATGCCTTCAGGCGGTTTTTCGTTAAGGTTGGGCATATCACTCTTTGCTGTCATGCGGTACGCTCCTCTCTTCTTCCTAAATCGTAGTTCTTTGATCACTGTAAGTCAAGTGATTGCCTAACAAAACGGGCATGATTTCATCATAGAAGCCGCTGCGAGACAGTTTCCCCGCAGCCCCGTTTCGATTAGGATAATTGGGATGATTAATCAAACACCCCACAGTAGAATTATATCACAATGAAGCCTCTTTTACTAGCTCCGATGGCAGAACTAAGCCACCGGGCCCTGAGGGAATTAATCGAAAGCTTCGGCGGCTGTGATGAGTATTTTACCGGGATGATCAGCGCCGGGGCTCTCTTTGGCGGCGGCCCCTTTGAAAAGTGGTACCTTGATGCAGGCCCTTGTCCTAAAAAGACCGTTTACCAGCTTGTAGGCGCCGATATGGAGCAGTTGGCGAGGGCTACCGTTCTTCTGGACGGACGGGAATGCGCCGGAATAGACATAAACATGGGCTGTTCGGCCCCTCTGATACGCAAAACCGGCGCAGGAGTGGCCTGGATGGCGGATATTGACAGGGCAGGGAAGCTTATCGCCCGTTTAAGGCCTCTTACCCGGCGCAGACTCAGTGTCAAGCTCCGTACCGGTTTTAACGATGATTTTGACTATCTTCTCCGCTTCTGCCGCCGCCTGGAAGCCGAGGGCCTGGATCTTGTTACACTGCATCCCCGCAACGCTTCGGAAAAGTTCAAACGCCGGGCCCGCTGGGACTATGTAGGGAGACTAAAGCAGGAACTTTCCATCCCCGTGGTTGGGAACGGGGATATAGACTCCGCCGAGGCTCTGGCCGAAAAAGCCGGCCCGCAGGGGAGCCCCTGCGACGCCGTGATGCCGGGCCGGGCCGCCGTTCAAAAACCCTGGATTTTCGCCCATGCGCAAGCCCTCGCCGCACCGTCAATTCCCTTAGACCCGCGGCCCGGAACATTCCACCGAACGAACGAACCTGAGCGAAGGTTCCCCTCAGGAGGGACGCATACAAAGACATTTGACGACGCAAAATCCTTCATCGTTCCAGATCTTGAAGAAACCGCCCTCCGTTTTCTGGAATTCCTTGTCCGCCATCAGCCCCCCGAATTCCACATCAGCCGGGCACGGCGGTTTTTCAGCTTTTTCTGCAAAAATTTCAAATGGGGCACATGGCTTGCAAACAGCCTCAACCGGGAGGAGAGCCTTTCGGGGATGGAAAGGGTACTGCGGGAATACTGCCGGGAAAACGAAGAAGATTGAGTTTATTCGCAGTGGGATCTAATACCCAAGAACCCGCTTGCGCGGGGGAGCTTTAGGGCGGTTAGAATCGGCAGCGCTGCCAAAAAATTGGCAGTAGACCCCACGGGTAAATAATTTCCTTACAGAACGAAGCTCGTAAACGATGAAACGCTTACACGATACCTCACCCTTTAGGGCGAGGAGGTTTATTCCAAAACCCGGTCGGTTTTGAAACAGGCTTAACTATGTTTGCAATGGAATGGTAATCGTAAAACAGGTTTCACCGGCTTTGTTTTCAGCATTTTGTTCCGAGCTGACCGCTATGGACCAGCCGTGGGAAACGACAACCCATTTTACGATTGACAAGCCCAGCCCCAGACCTTCTTCCCGGCGGGATGAACTGCCCCGGTAAAATGCCTCGAAGACATAGGGCAGATCGGCTTTGCGTATGCCGGGGCCGTTGTCGCTTACCGTTATACAAATTGCGTTTTCGGCCATTGCGGCGCCAAGCCGGACGGTGGTTCCCTCCGGGGTATAGCGGATGGCGTTGTTGACGAGGTTTTCAAGCGCCCGGACGGCAAGGCGTTCATCCAGGGGGACAAAGAGGGAAGGGGGCAGCGCGATGTCTATTTCCGTGTGATGATGAAACAACTCCGCGTCAAGACTTATCCGTTTGGCAAAACCTTTTAAGAATTCGCCGAGGTTTATTTTCTGTAAACGGCTCCTCCATTCTCCGGTATCCATCCGTACAAATTCAAGGAGGTCGTTTATCATGCCTTCAAGCTGATCCGCCTTTGAGATGATAATATCCGTGGCATTGCTGCGGGAGGCCGGATCGCCGGTAACGCCGTCTTGAAGCGCCTCGGTATAACCCCTGATCAGGGCCAGCGGGGTCTTGAGGTCGTGGGTAACCCCCATGATAAAGCGGTAGCGGCGGTTTTCTTCTTCTTTGAGGGCAGCCCGCATGTGATTCAAAGAACTGGTCAGGGAGGTAATCTCATTGCTTCCCCGCACGTCCACCGTTACGTCCTGATCTCCCGCGGCGATACGTCTGGCGGCGTCTTCAAGAACCAGCACCGACCTGGTGATGGAACGGGCAATAAAGAGGGACATGGAGACCGCAAATACCACGAGTACGGCGGTGAGCGCTATGGTACTCACCAGGGGGAACAGGGGCCGGCGCGGCCTGTCCTGCAAATTGCGGCGGATAAGAATATACTCATGGCCTTCCAGCCAGCCGGGAGATTCCAAACTGTATCCGTATTGGCTGGTTTCCTCCGCCAGGAGGGAAAATAGTTCATCCTTTGTTCCAGGGCTGCCGGCTTTGAAATCGGGGATAGTGGAATAAAGTACCAAAAGATCATTGCGAAAAACGGCAAAATCCGCGTTGAACCGCGCGATGAAGCGGGATATGCTTTCCCAGTCCTGGCGGCTGATATACTCTCCAAGCATAACGTCGTCATAAACCGGAATTTCAGCCTGCTCCTGCCGTTCGCGAAAATTGAAGAACAGCATCTGTGAGAGGATGGACAAAACGGGAACAATGATAATGCCGGTTATGAGAAGATGAAACTGGGTTTGAATTTTCATGATAACCTTAATCCCCTGCGACCGTATGGCCGCACGTATAATCGAACAGGAAGCGAAGCTTCATGAATCCTCCGGTGGCTCGAAGCAGTAACCCATGCCGAACACGGTTTTAATATACTCAGGAACGGCGGGATCCGCTTCTATTTTCTTCCGCAGCCGCTGTATGTAGACGGCTACGGTGGTAAGGTCGCCGTAAGGATTGTTCCACACACCTGAATAGATGGTTTCGGGATTAAGGGTTTTCCCCGCGTGCTCTGCAAGATAGGCAAGGCAGCCGTATTCTTTGTTGGACAGGGGAATACGCGTGTCCGCCTTTTTTAGTATACACGCGTCATAGTCAAGGACAAAGGGGCCGAAACGGAAAACCCGGCGCGGCTCCTTTTCCTCGTAGTCCCGGACCCGGCGGAAAAGCGCCCTGACCCTGGCGGCCAGCACC
>JAITLC010000144.1 GCA_031278095.1 Treponema sp. | reverse complement strand
GGCTATTCTCAAACGAACGGAGTTATGGCTTAAATTCGAATTTCGGCCTTTTAATATATGAAACTGTTCCAAAACTTCAGCTTTTGGAACAGTTTCCTTGGATTTAGAGGAAAAACCGGGCTTTTGCCGGTTTTTCCAAGAGCTTGTTTCAAAACCAACCGGGTTTTGGAACAAGCTCATATTTCAGTTCCTTAAAGAAACGCTGATTAAATGACGCCAATCAGCGTTTCCCCGTGTATTTGTTCATTTTATTGCGCAAATACCGCATTAAAGCAGCACTGATTTATTCTCGATTGAATAAATCAGTGTTTCCTTAAGGGCTCTTTTAGCAGACAATAACTTTGATACCCAGTTCTTCAAGGCTTTTGATATACTCCGGCGCAACCTTGTCGTCGGTGATAAGGTAGTTGAGTTTATTCTGGCAGTTGAGGGAGGCAAAATAGATTTTTTCAAGTTTGCTTGAATCCGCCAGGAGAAAAATCGTATGGGCTGAATTGATCATCGCCTGTTTGAGGGGAATATCCGAGGTTCCCGGGTAGGTAAGCCCCGCAGTAAGGGAAAAGCCCCCGGTGGCGAGGAAGAGTTTTTCCACATAGATATCCTTAAACACGGCGGCGGCTTTTTCACCGGTTACCGAGAGGGTAGGAACCTTCAACTCCCCCCCGGTCAGAAGAATGTGGTTGGTCGGTTCGGCGCCAAGAATGAGGGTGATATTGATGGCGGAGGTGATTATATTGAGATCCTTCCGGCCAATGATGTTCTTGGCCAGTTCCGTCAGGGTCGAACCCGAATCAAGTATGATATTGTCTCCGGATTTGATAAATTCCGCAGCCTTAGCCCCGATCCGGCACTTTTCCTCCATATGCTCCGTATGCTCCAGGGTCAGTTTGCCGGTAAAGGAGGAAAAATCGGCGATAAACGCACCCCCATGCTGACGAATGATGGAATGGGTTTTTTCCAGGCTTTCCAGGTCCTGCCGGATAGTCGGCTCCGACACGTGAAACAGGGCGCTCAACTCCTGAACCCTGCAGCTCCCGTTCTCCCTGAGGAGGGCTAATATTTTTTCCCGCCGCTGTTCCTGAAACATATAATACTCTGGGAATACTATCCTCTTTTCTGGTCATTTTTTCAAGAAGGCGAATTGTGCCGCGTTAAAATTTAACCATAGAGGAATGCCCCCGGGTATTCATCCGGCTTAAATCCAGGCCCCAAAACCTTTCCCGGCAAGGCAAAAATAAGGGAAGCTGTTCCGAAAACCCTTGAGTTTTGGAACAAACTCAAGGTTCATTTCTCCAACAAGTTCCCTATTTCCGCCGCTATTCCTTCCCCGTCAAGGCCGAAGAAGGTCTTGTTGAACGAAGCCGGGGCGTTCCGGGTAAAAGTTCCCTCGGGAACGCCCAGCCGTTTGAGCCGCGCCCCCAGGTCGTTTTCGGCGACGAGTTCCGCGGCGATACTGTCCGCACCGCCGTGGGTGGAATGATGTTCCACGGTAAGAACCATGCCGGTTTTCCGGATAGACGCTCCCAGAGCGGTGGTATCCAGGGGCCGTATGGACGTAAGGGCAAAGATGTCCATGGTACAGCGGCCCCTGAGCAGGGCCATGGCCTCCAGGGCATCGTGAACCGCGGTTCCCAGGCATATAACGGTAAGGTCCCTGCCCTCAGCGGCCTGTACCGGCTGCCCGGGACAAAGCAATAACCTTCGCCGTGGAGGTCCGGGAAGTACCCGGAATTGAGTCTCAGGTAGAAGGGGCCCCCCGCTACGGCGGCGTACCTGGTCATTTCGGCGCACTCCCGGCCATCGCAGGGCGCGAAGATGGTGACCGCCGGGCAGCCCCGCATGACGCTGATATCGTTCATCTCGTGGTGGGTTGCCCCGTCAAGGCCGTAGCTAAAGCCGGCGTGCATGGCCGCAAGTTTCACATTAGCCTGGCTGTAGTTTACATCCACCTTGATCTGTTCCGCTGTTCCCGAAGATCGCTTTTGGTCATATCACAGCCTCTGCCAGTTCCCGTAGGGCCTGTTCACATTCTTCTTCGGTAGGAATACGGTGGTGCCATTCGGGGACGTTCTCCATAAAAGAAACCCCCTTACCCTTGACGGTCTCAGCGATGAGCGCATGGGGGGATATCCCCTGAATAGTTCAGGCCGTCCAACAGGGCGGCGATCTTTTCGGCATCGTTGCCGTCAACCCGGCTGGTTTCAAAGCCGAAGGCCCGGACCTTTTCCTCCAGGGGCTCGATGCCCATAGTATCCTTGACGGCGGAAACTAACTGGAGGCCATTGTTGTCGATAATCCAGACGAAGTTACCCAGCCTGAAATGAGCCATGGCCGCCTCCCGGTTACTCCCCTCCTGGGTTTCCCCGTCCCCGGTAAGGACAAAAATCCGGCAGGGACGGCTCGTTTTTCTGGCCCCCAGGGCCATGCCCACGCCGATGGAAAGCCCGTGCCCCAGGGCGCCGGTACACGCCCCGACCCCCGGGATCTTGTTCGCCGGGTGGGTGGTAAGGGGGCAGTCCGGCTTAAGGTAATCGTCGAGCCGGGCTTCCGGGAAAAAACCCGCTGCCGCCAGAGTACAGTAAAGTCCCTCGGAAGCGCGGCCCTTGCTCAATACAAAACGGTCCCGGTCCGGGTCGGTCCGGTTTTCCGGGGAGAAACGCAATGTACGGAAAAAAAGGCCGTAAGGATGCCGGTTTCCGACAGGGAAGCGCCGATATGACCGCCCTGAGCGCGGGTTATCATCTTCAATATTTTTCGCCTGATTTCCCGGGCCTTGGCGTTTAGTGTGGTTTTCTCCATGATAACTCGTGGGTGTTTTATAATCAAGGAACTAATTTGAGCCATTGTATAACTTTTTTGCCTGTACCTCAAAGCGATGTCCCAAATCGTCCAGATCAATATAATCCGGCTGTTCCTTAAAATAAACCCTCATACGGTTATTAAAAGGTTTATACCAATGTTCAGGTACATTCTTTTTACCTACCACGGCCCCAACGATGCTCCCCGATGTAGCGCCGGTACAGTCATTATCCATGCCCATGGCTACTGTCTCTCCTATGGTTTTGGTAACATCCTTCTTACCAATACAAACTCCTAAAATCACAAAGAGACCGCAGTTAATGGCGTGACCTTCAAACATGCCGGGATATTTCTCTCGTACCGCTTTGGCGCCGTCCCTAAAATCTTTGACTTGCGGGGCAATATCCAAAGCCCAGCGTGCCGCCTGGGCAAATTCACAATTTTTTGGAATTTCCGTAAGACCGATTTTCATAGCCTCAACCGGATCATCCACGGCAAAGGAAACGGCAATTGTAGCGGCAAAAAACATGGCCGCATAGACGCCATTTCGCCTGTGATTGATTGAAGAGTCTTTATAGGCGAGTTCCGCCGCCTTTTCGGGCCAACCGGCTGCGGCGTAACCCCAGGCATCGGCTCTGGTCCAGGCTGCAACGGACTGGACGTTGGGGTTATTAAGATACCCCGCCTGTTCTGCAGGAACACCGGACAAGAGATTCTGTACCATTTTACGCTCACCCCAAAAACAACCCCAACTACCGTTTTCGGCCTGCAGAGGAAAATGTCTAAGCCATGTATCGGCCATTTGCTGTTTGGTAAAACCCGGTCCGTTTTCTTCAAGCGTCAAAAGGCCGATGAGCGTATAAGCGGTATCGTCATCAACCGGAATACAATCCATTTGACCCCGGCAGAGTTCATTACTGACACCGACAATATATCTGGAGTGAAAGGGGCCTTTGATCCGTTCCCAATAGTCAGTCAGGGGGTACTCACGGTCAAAATACTTAGCCCAACTTTCCATGTCGTAGACAGACTGAAATTCCAGCCCCGCTCCAAGGGTACATCCTGCCCCACGGGCAAGTATAGAACCCATGAACCGGTCATGGTAATCCTTGGGGATGGTCATGGAGATCCGCCGGGGACCATCGGGTCTTTCTGCCCGGATACCAGGGAGATCCTCAGGTTCTTCAGGGTCCGGAACGGGATTTGCGGCGAGAGAAGCCAATTTTTCCTCCGCCTCACGCATTGCCTTCTCTAAATCATTGATTATGGCCTGATTTTCATTAAAACGACCGAATTCCGGATTTAATTTGGCATATCGTAACAGATTATCGGACAGTTCCATATATTTGGAACCCCACATACTGCCCACGCCAAAATCGAAAAATTCCGGATACTTATAGTGCCTTTTCATATGCTTTCCTCCATGAATAAAGATGATAATCGAAAATTAAGAAAATGTAAATAGCATATATATGTAAATTTTAAGTAAATAATAGAAAATTATACTTGACATTTACTTTCTTTTGGTTTATTATTGTTCGTATTGGAGGCCTTATGAAAAAGATATGCTTATTTTTTGTTTTTCTCACTTTATTTTGTACAATGACTGGTTTTGCGGGCGGCGGCCAGCAGGGAAGTCAAGGGAATTCCATTACCCTTACTGTCTGGGACGAGTATGCTGACAACGAGATGAGGGATGCGATAGAACAGATAACCAAACTGTTTATGGAAAAAAATCCAGGCATTAAAGTCGAACGCGTTGCCAAGACAACTACAGTGATGTTAAATACCCTGCGGCCCGCTTTCATGGGGGGAGACGCACCGGATATTATTGAAACTGAAGTCGGTATTGGGTATATAGGGCCGTTTATCAGGGCGAATTATATTATGGATCTTACTGAAGCATGGAAAACCTATGGCTGGGATTCCAAACTTGCAGCCGCGTCCAAACAGATTCCTACGGTAGGGAATATGACCTATGGGGTAGGTCATGAACTTGAAGCCATGAGCTGCTATTATAACAAGACCAAATTCGCCGAATTGGGCCTAAAAATACCTACAACCGCAGCGGAAATGACCGATATGCTGCAAAAAATCAAAGATGCCGGCTATCTGCCTCTGACGAACTATATGACTGAGGAATGGTCGAGTAATATGAACACCGTCGGAACTTTTATGTATGGCTTTATGTCAAAAGAAGAAATTGAATCCTGCATGAATAATGACGGCCCTTGGAATCTTCCTTCAGTAAAAAATGCTATCAGCTGTCTCGAAGACTGGCTTGCAAAAGGATTTTTCCCGAGAAATCCTGAAGTAGGCGGTGACAATGCGGCTGACGCTTTCTATCAGGAACAGGCTCTTGTCGTGATCACGGGAAACTGGTCTATTGGCGGCATTGAACGGGTAGTTGGTAATAAATTTGAAACGGGAATATTCTCTTTCCCCTCCGGAACAGCGGGAAGGAAAGCCAGCCAGGTAAATTTCTGTGGTTCAGGCTATATGATAAACAATCAGTCAAAAAACAGGGAGGCGGCTCTTAAATATGTTGACTTTGTATTAGCTTCACCTGAAACCGCTAAAATTTGGTATGAGGTTGGCAAGGTTATACCGCCTTATACAGGAAACATCTCCGGACTCAAGGTCAGTCCTCTGACTCAATTGGTACAACAAAGTCTCAATGACAGTGCCATTAATAACACAGCAGGAATCAATATGTGGCTGCCGCCTTCAGCTTTTGAATTCTTTTCCCACGCCGGGCAGAGAATAATTATGAAAAGGTTGAATCACGACTCTTTTATAAATGAGCTGCAACAGGCATATGATACTGACCGTACCGCCAAGGCTACGCGGGCTACGTTTAACTAAATTTTTCAGTCGGTGTACGGGGCGTCAGAGTTCCGTACTCCGAAAAGGCAGAACAATGAACCATAAAGAAAGATCTGTCAAAAATTTAAACTATAGCCAGATAGCTGTTGGCTACCTCATGATCCTGCCGGCCATGGGCATTTTTCTTGTATTTTCAGCTTACTGTATTATAAAGGGAATCAGTTACAGCTTTTATCAATGGGATGGAATCGGCGAGATGATACCCGTTGGGCTGGGTAATTTTCTGAAGCTCGCATCGGATCAACTGTTCTGGAAATCACTGTATAATAATACCGTATATGCATTCGGGATAATCGTTTTTGGTGTTTTTCCGGGTTTAATCCTGGCTTATTTGCTGTCTACTCCAAATATACACGGCAGGACCAGCTTTAGGTTCGTCTATTTCCTTCCACGTATTATTTCACCGGTCATTTATGGTGTTATTTGGCAGTGGATATACAACCCCCGAAATGGTTTACTTCCCATTATTTTCAAATTTTTACGAATAACCATGGATGATTTTGCTATGCTTGGTAATATCAATACGGCGATGCTGGGAATAATCATTACCGGCGGGTGGACATACTTCGGATTCTGTATGGTTATTTTTTTGGCTTCTTTTCAGGGAATCGATCGTTCCATGGAAGAATCGGCTATCATTGACGGAGCGTCGAAGGTAAAAATATTTTATTCAATTGTTTTGCCTGCTATACGGCCGGTTATTAATATGGTTGTCATTTATACAATTATTGATTCGTTTAAAGTTTTTGATTTGGTACTGGTAATGACTGACGGCGGTCCGGATAATTCAACATCGATCATGACTTTCTATATATACAAACAGGCGTTTCGGATGAACCAATATGGGTATGGGATGGCTGTATCCATGGCATTGGCTGTGCTCATGCTGGTGTTTACCGTTATTTATCAAAAGAGACTGGCGAAGGGGGAAACTGATTGACCGGTTCAAAAAAAACAATTGACTTCGTTGTTAATGTCATCATTCACCTTGTTTTAATATCAGCATTAATTGTAACATTGGTTCCCCTGCTCACCGTTGTTATTACATCTTTTAGATCTGAAGCTGATTTGAGCAGAGGGCCTTTTTCACTTCCCCGCGACATTCGTATTTTTGGTAATTATATTGATGCCTGGGAACGGGGCAGATTCGGCATATATCTCAAGAATAGCGTTTACCTTACGGTAGTGAGTGTCATTGGTTCCCTTATGGTTTCAACATTGGCGGGTTACAGTTTTGCAAAATTGCACTATCCGGGTAGGGATATTTGTTATTATTCCCTGCTTATCAGTATGATGATACCGTTTCAGGCATCAATGCTGCCTCTTTATTTTATCCTCATGAATCTAAAAATGCTGAATTCTCTCAACGGTGTGGCAATGGTTCAAATTGCGGGCTCTATTGGTTTTAATGTCATGATGATGCGTTCGTTTTTTGTCTCTATACCGGAATCCATGATAGAAGCTGCCCGGCTTGACGGTTGTACGGAACCAAAAATTCTCTTCCATATCATTTTACCAAATACATTTCCGGCCTGGGCTTCGCTTATTGTGTTCAGTACGCTTGGTAGCTGGAATAACCTAATCGGACCCATGATGTTCATTTTTAACGAGAATAAATATCCAATTCCTTATGCGCTTTACGCCTTCCAATCAAGTTTTTTAACCAGGTATGACCTTATGAGCGCGGCCATGCTTATTTCGATAATACCCATTTTTATTGTATATATTATTTTCCAGAGGAATTTTACCACCAACCTTTTGGGAGGGGCCATAAAGGGCTGATGAAGAACCTTGGGGAGCCCCGAGGCATCTTCGTTTGAGAGGGAATTTATCATACTCTCCCCCGCGAACCGGTGAGCGGGTTCTTGGGCCCATGCCCCGATTCGAAGATTGGTTTACAACTTTTTAAGTGGTAATGGTTTTAACCGGGGCAAGCCTCGGGCCGTGTACCCTCACCTTCCAATAAAAATGGATCTATTTTTCCGGACACATGGATCTTTCCTGCCCGAATATACACTATTTTCACCGTGTCTTTGAATAATTCTCCCCGGGGAACAAGGGCGATACTTACGCCCGCATCGCCGAAAACAGCGATATAGAAGTACTAAAAAGGCGCTGTCCTGCCGGCTTTGGGCAATTCTACGCAGGTATGCAAGCCTTTTGATGTATTTTTGTATGTCCTGAAATTAAATCTTCGATTGTTTTCGATTTTTCCTCATTTTTGTTTTTTTTACTTGACTTTGATTTTGAATCATCGTATCATACATTATGACAGATTTCAGTTATCCTGCCCGGGTGGAGCGTTGGGGCGTATTTGAGGTGTCCTGTCCCGGGCTTACCGGTAAAACCCCCTTTACCGATTATACCATACAGGGTGTTTTTACGGGGAAAAACGAGACCCTGCGGATAGACGGCTTTTATGACGGGAATGGAACCTACAAGCTGCGGTTTATGCCTTCCTTTACCGGGGACTACGCTTTCGAGGTTTCAGGCAGTTTTTCGGATACGGCCTATTCCGGTCATTTTAGGGTTGAGCCCGCCGGCAGGGATAACCACGGTCCGGTCCGGGTGGCAAACACGTTTCACTTCGCCTACGAGGACGGTGCGCCCTATTACCCTCTGGGGACAACCTGTTATGTCTGGGAACTCCAGAGTGACGAGCTTCAAAAGCAGACCCTGGAAACCCTGAAAAAGGGCCCTTTCAACAAGATACGGTTCTGCATCTTCCCAAAGCATTACGACTACAACCTCAAGGAACCCCGTTCATATCCCTACAGCGGAAAACCCATGGACAGCTCCGTACTGACCAAAGAAAATTTTCTGCGGTACATGGGGAATCCACCCGGAAACGAGTGGGACTTTAAGTGTTTTAATGTTGAACATTTTCAGCATATTGAAAAATGTATTGCGGCTCTGGGGGATCTGGGCATAGAGGCGGATCTGATTGTCATGCACCCCTATGACCGCTGGGGGTTCAGTATGATGGACGCGGAATGTGACGACCTTTACTGGAAATACGTCATCGCCCGCTTCGCCGCGTACCGCAATGTGTGGTGGTCCCTGGACAACGAATACGATCTTATGCCTCAAAAGAAAACAGGCGATTGGGAACGGTACGCCTCCATTCTCCGGGAAAAAGATCCCTATAAGCATCTACGGTCAATTCATAACTGCCGGTCTTTTTATGATTATTCCCGTCCCTGGATCACCCACTGTTGTATACAGCGGCAGGATCTCTACAAATGCGCGGAACTGGTACAGGAGTACCGGGAGCGCTACGGGAAGCCCGTGGTTCTTGACGAAATCGCCTACGAAGGCAACATTCAGCATGGTTGGGGAAACATCAGCGGCCAGGAACTGACGCGGCGCTTTTGGGAGGCTGCCTGCCGCGGGGGCTATGCGGGGCACGGCGAAACTTTCACCCACCCCGGGGACATACTCTGGTGGTCCCACGGCGGCGAACTGCACGGTGAAAGTCCGGCGCGGCTTGCGTTTCTGCGCCGCATGTTAAACGAAACCCCGGGATTGGGGCTGGCCCCCATGCGGGGCAACTGGGACGAGACGGCGGCCGCAGTGGAACAGCCCTTTGGCGATTCAGGCTACTACCTTTTCTATTACAGTTTTATGCGCCCCGCCTTTCGGGATTTTCATTTTGACAATAAAAATGAATACCATGTGGAAGTTATCGACACCTGGAATATGACCATCGAAGACCGCGGATACTGCAAGGGTACATTCCGGGTGGCGCTCCCCGGCAGAGAGTATATGGCGGTGAGAATTAGGAGGAAGGGAAACCATGGATAAGATTACCTTGGGTTACGCCCCCACGAGGCGGAGCATCTTCAGTGCCCCGGACGCGCTTAAGTACCGGAACCTTACGGGAAAACGCCTTGGGGAATTGGGGATCGGTATTGTCGATATTGACGACATCAACGGCGAAGGGCTTTTATACGACGGCAACGATATACCGAAGATAATTGAAAAATTTAAGACCGCCGGGGTTGACGGCCTATTTTTCCCGCACTGCAACTTCGGTACCGAATACGCTGTGGCGGATCTGGCGCGGAACATGAATCTGCCGGTACTGCTCTGGGGGCCCAGGGACGAAAGGCCCGATGAACAAGGCATACGCCTGCGGGACAGCCAATGCGGACTTTTTGCCACCGGAAAGGCGCTGCGCCGCTTCCGGGTTCCCTTTACCTACCTGACCAACTGCCGCCTGGAAGACCCGGAGTTTCAGCGGGGCCTCAATGAGTTTATCCGGGTGTGTAATGTGGTAAAGGTATTTCGCCATATCAGGATTCTGCAGATTTCAACCAGGCCCTACGATTTTTTAACCACCATGTGCAACGAAGGGGAACTGCTGGAAAAATTCAACATCCAGCTTGCGCCGGTTCCTATGACGGAACTGGTAGAACAGTTCAACGCGGCAAAGGACAAGGCCGAAACAAAAGATACTGTTCGACTTATAAAAGCCGCCATGGAGATAAAGGTGGAAGAAGGAGCCGTCGCCAGAGTAGCGGCCCTGAAAACCGCCATGAAGGAACTGGCGGTTCGTTACGGCTGCAATGCCGCTGCCATCCAGTGCTGGAACGCCCTGCAGTCCGAGATAGGCATCATGCCCTGCGCGGCCAATTCCCTTTTGACCGGCGAGGGGATCCCCGTGGTCTGCGAAACCGACATCCACGGTGCGGTCACTTCGTTGATGGTTCGGGCGGCAAGCCTCGGCGCAGAGGACATCATGTTTGCCGACTGGACAGTTCGCCACCCGGACAACGAAAACGGCGAACTCCTCCAGCACTGCGGCCCCTGGCCCCTTTCGCTGGCAAAAGAAAAACCCGCATTGAGCAGGCCCCTGGTTTTCGATTACCCCGGCGCGGTGGCTGCGGAGGCACGGCAGGGTGAACTTACCCTGGCTCGTTTTGACGGCGACAACGGCGAATACAGCCTGCTCCTGGGGAACGCGAAGGGCATAGACGGACCCTACACCCTGGGTACCTATTTGTGGATTGAAGTGAAAAACTGGAAACGCCTGGAGGCGAAAATCGTCGAAGGACCGTACATCCACCACTGCGTGGGCATCCACGGCGATTTTGTGCCGGCCCTTTACGAGGCCTGCAAATATATCGGTGTCAGGCCTGACCTCTACGACGGCAACGAAGAATCCGTGAAGGCGTTTTTGCGGGGAGAGTGATACATGGGGAAAGAGGTTTACATCCTCGGAATCGATCAGAGTACCGCGGGAACCAAGGCCCTTATTTTTGACGCTGCCGGGGCTGTTGTTTCACGTTGCGACAAACCCCATGAACAGAAAATTTCATCCGCCGGATGGGTTAGTCACGATCCGGAAGCAATTTACCAAAACACCCTTGCGGCATGCGATGGAACCATAAAAAAGGCGGGTCTCGATCCTGCCCTCATAATCGGCATAGGCATATCAAACCAGCGGGAGACCGCCCTGGTCTGGGATCGCAAAAGCCTCCGGCCCGTATACGACGCCGTGGTGTGGCAGTGCGCCCGGGGCCAGGCCGTCTGTGACCGTCTGGTTTCTCAGGGAGATGAAATACGCCAAAGGACAGGATTGCGGCTCTCGCCATATTTTTCCGCGGCCAAGATAGCCTGGATCCTTGAAAACACCGGTAACCGGGGCAATAAAAATCTCTGCGCCGGTACGGTGGATAGTTGGCTCGTCCATAAGCTCACCGGCAGTTTCAAGACCGATTATTCCAACGCTTCCCGAACCCAGCTTTTTAATATCAGGACGCTTTCCTGGGATGAACACATCTGCGATCTTTTCGGCATAGAACAGGAAATCCTGGCGGAAGTGTGCGACAGCAACGCCCTGTTCGGCCGGACCAATCTGGAAGGGCTGCTTCCCAAACCCGTACCGGTTCATGCGGCCATAGGCGATTCCCATGGGGCGCTCTTCGGGCAGGGTTGTGTTAAAAAGGGCCTGGCTAAGGCGACCTACGGAACCGGCTCATCGGTGATGATAAACTCAGGCGGCGTCCCGGTTTTCTGCCACAGCATTGTAACATCCCTGGCATGGGGCATAAACGGCAAAGTTGATTATGTGCTTGAGGGAAACATCAACTATTCCGGCGCCGTGATAAACTGGCTCGTCGAAGACATGGGTCTTATAAGCTCCGCCAAAGAAGCCGGCGCCCTTGCAGCTGCCGCAAACCCCGAAGATAGTTCCTATCTGGTGCCGGCCTTTTCGGGTCTTGGGGCGCCTTATTGGAAGGCTGACGCCAGGGCCTGCCTCAGCGGCATGAGCCGGACTACCGGCAGGGCCGAAATCGTCAAAGCAGCGGAAGAAAGTATTGCCTATCAGATCGCCGATGTCATTCAGGCGGCGCGGGAAGAAGGGGGAATCACCCTCAGGGAACTGCGGGCCGACGGCGGAGCCACAAAAGACACCTACCTCATGCAGTTTCAGAGCGACATCCTGAATCTGCCCCTTTTGGTAAGCGGCCAGGAAGAACTTTCCGCCATCGGCGCCGCCCGGATGGCAGGCATGGCCCTTGGAGTCTATGATTCTTCCTTACACAATACCATGAAACGCCGCCGTTATAGCCCTGTCATGGAAACAGCGGAACGGGAACGCCGTATCGCAGGCTGGCATGAAGCGGTAGCGAAGATTGTTTAGAGATAATTAGAGTCTGTCCATAATGTAGACGCATTATAGACAGGCGCTGGATATACGCCAGGTTAAAAAACCCTGCTTTTTTCCCTTAATTTAAGGTTGCTGTTCCAAAAATTGAATAAAACAGTACTTCTTTAGGTTTTCAGTTTGAGGATGATATCCTGATCGTAGTCTCCAAAACCCTTGCCGAAGATATTGATGCCTCCGGCATGTTCGGCGTTTTCCGCAATGCCGATACGTACCTTTATCGAATGGTGATCCTCCAGCCGGAGATCGGCAAGAGTCACTTTTGACACCTGCCGCCGGTCAATGAAGGCACCCTGGGCAGTCAACTCCCAGACGGTTAAAAGTCCGTACTGGGAACCTTCCAGTTTCCAGAACGAAGGAGTGAATCTGCCGCGGCGGTCTCCGAAGTCGCCGGGGCTTGTCCAGGTACCAATTTCAATCTCGTTAATCCAAACGGTAATATCGGAAAGCCACTTCTTGTTGGTACCCGGCACCTCGCTGGACATCTCCATGGAGAGTTCTATGCACTTGAGAGAATTCTTTTCGGAGTAGAGGGCGTTGTTGGGGAACTTGTACTCCACATAGCCTCTTTCAAACCAGACCAGCGCGGCCTTGACCCGGTCGGGGGAGAAGAAGGTTCCAGGCACATCCAGGTAGCCGATGATGCCGTCCCTGCTGCAGAGCCCGCAGGGTACGGAGACATCGTAACTCGTAAAAAGGCCCACGGGCATCTCCACTTCTATCATTCCGCCTTCTGCGGAAGCCGGGGCAGGGGGATTGAAGGTGATAAGGAATTCCTTGTAGCGGGAACTGCAGATCTTCTGCCCTCCCTTGACTCCGTTGGCGCTGTGGCTGTCGATGAGCCCCGCCTCCTCAAGCACAAGCACACTGGTAGCGGCGGTAGACTGGGGGAGGGAGAGACGCTGGGCTATTTCGGTAACATTGAGTTCCTGATTCTGGAGAAGTTCGAGTATCCGCACCCGTATATCTGAAGAAAGCGCCCTGAGAACCTTGGTATCTCTGGAGGAGTCAATGATGAGGGCCTGCTGACCAAATTTCTGCACTTTTGTAGTATGTTTCTCTCGGGTTCTTTCGTCAAGTGAAACGGGAGAAGAATTTTTTGCCGTTTCGCCATCATTGGACTTGTTCGACACCCCGGCCGGTTATCACAAGTTTTGCGGTTTTTCAGACTAAAGCCTTGCAAAACCGTATTTTTTAGCGGATTTATCCGGGCAACTCTATTACTTGAGCTTGTTCCAAACCCGGTTGGTTTTGAAACAAGCTCTTGGAAAAACCGGTAAAAGCCCGGTTTTTCCTCTAAATCCAAGGAAGCTGTTCCAAAAGCTGAAGTTTTGGAACAGCCTCACTTAGCCTCGCTTTTCTTGAAACTCAATTCACCCGAAACAACATCGGCAGTAACGGTGTCGCCTTCCTTTATCTTGCCTGCGATGATCAGCTTGGCCAGGGGGTTTTCAAGATCCGATTGCATTGTCCGTTTGAGGGGCCTGGCGCCAAAGAGAGGATCGTAGCCCCGTTCCGCAAGAAGTTCCTTTGCCGCCTTGCTGAGGCGGAGTTCTATCTTCCGTTCCGCAAGACGCGCCGCAAGACGTGTAAGCTGAATATCAATAATTTTGCCAATCTCGCCCTTGCCCAGCCGGTTGAAAATGACCGTCTCGTCGATGCGGTTAAGAAATTCCGGCCGGAAACTCATCTTGAGCAGTTCCATGAGGGAATTCCTGATCGCCTCCGGTTTCTTTGCCTCGAGGATCATGCCGGAACCCAGGTTGCTGGTCATGATGACGATAACGTTTTTAAAATCCACTACCCTCCCCTGGCTGTCGGTGAGGCGGCCGTCGTCAAGAAGTTGGAGAAACACGTTGAAAACTTCCGGGTGCGCCTTTTCGATTTCATCAAAGAGAACAACGCTGTAGGGTCTGCGGCGCACCGCTTCTGTCAACTGGCCTCCCTCTTCGTAACCCACGTAACCCGGAGGCGCGCCGATTAAACGGCTTACGGCAAACTTTTCACCGTATTCGCTCATGTCAATGCGGGTAAGGGCCTTCTCATCGTTAAACAGAAAATCTGCCAGCGTCTTTGCGAGTTCGGTTTTTCCCACACCGGTAGGCCCCAGAAAGAGAAAAGAACCCAGGGGCTGGGCGGCATCGGAGAGGCCCGCCTTGTTGCGCCTGATGGCGTCCGATACCGCTATTACCGCCGCATCCTGACCGACGACCCGTTTTTCCAGCATCTTTTCCAGATCCAGATACTTCTGCAGTTCCCCGCTGAGCATCTTGGAAACGGGAATCCCCGTCCAGGTTGACACTACCTGTGCGATGTCTTCTTCGCTCACTTCTTCCCGTAGCAGAACCTGTGTCGCCTTCCCCTTGGCGTCTTTTCTGCCTTCCATCTGGTCGGTCAGGGCCTTGAGTTTCTTCTGCGCTTCGGGAATCCTGCCGTGCTTCACCTCGGCGGCTTTGGAAAGGTTTCCCTCCCGTTCGTATCTGGTTTCCTCAATTTTGAGTTCTTCTATTTGCTGCTTTATAAGGCGGATCTTTTCAATGTCCTTCTTTTCGGCATCCCAGCGGGCCTTCATCTCATCCCGTTCGGAGGCAGCTTCTGCAATTTCCTTTTCCAGCTTCCCGAGCCTCTCTTTACTGGAAATGTCTTCCTCCCTGACAAGAGACTGCTTTTCTATGGAAAGCTGAAGGAGCCTGCGTTCAAGTTTATCCAGTTCCGTGGGACGGCTTTCAAGCTCCATCTTGATCCGGCTGGCCGCCTCATCCACAAGGTCTATCGCCTTGTCGGGGAGGAAACGGTTCGTTATATAACGGTTTGACAGTGTTGCTGCGGCTACCAAGGCCTCATCCTTGATCCGTACCCCGTGGTGAACCTCGTAGCGTTCCTGCAGGCCGCGGAGAATCGCTATTGTGTCTTCCACGCCCGGTTCCGGGGTGTAGACCTGCTGGAAACGCCGTTCCAGGGCCGCATCCTTTTCAATATGCTTGCGGTATTCATCCAGGGTGGTAGCGCCGATGCAGCGGAGTTCCCCCCGCGCAAGGGCCGGCTTGAGAAGGTTCGAGGCATCGGTGGCGCCTTCCGCGGCCCCGGCCCCGACCAGGGTATGAAGCTCGTCGATAAAAAGGATAATCTTCCCGTCCGAAGCCTGAACCTCGTGGATCACCGCCTTGAGCCGCTCTTCAAATTCACCCCTGAACTTTGCCCCCGCCACGAGGGCCCCTATGTCCAAAGCGAGAAGCTTCTTGTTCTTCAGGGACTCAGGTACATCGCCCGCAACGATTCTGCGGGCAAGCCCTTCGGCAATGGCAGTCTTCCCCACGCCCGGCTCCCCGATGAGCACCGGATTGTTCTTGGTTCTTCGGGAGAGAACCTGCATGACCCGGCGGATCTCTTCATCCCGGCCAATCACCGGATCGAGCTTTTCCTGTCGGGCCAGGGCGGTAAGGTCGCGGCAGTAACGGTCAAGAACCTGATACTTCTCCTCGGGATTCTGGTCGGTTATCCGGGTGTTTCCCCGAATCTGCTTGAGGGCGCCCAGAATCGCCTGTTTGGTCACCCCCGCTTTCTTGAGAATATCGGCCGCCTTGCCTTCCGCCCCGGCAATGGCAATAAGGATATGCTCGGAGGAAACAAATTCGTCCTTCAGGGACTTTGCCTCGGTTTCGGCCTTGGTCAGAATCTTGCTTGCCGCGGAAGAAAAATAGAGCTGGGCCGCCTCCCCGTAGATCTTGGGCGTCTGGGAAATGAGCCTGTCCGTATCGGAGAGGAGCTTGTCAAGATTTGCCCCTATCCGTTCCACCAGAGAGGCCGCGATGCCTCCATCCTGTTCCAGAAGGGCCTTGAGAATATGCTCGGTTTCTACCTGGCTGTGATCGTTCCGCTGGGCGATTGCGGAAGCCTCGTTGAGAGCCTCCTGCGCCCTGATTGTCAACTTTTCGTAATCCATTTTTACATGATCTCCCTGTTATGAGCGTATATATGGGCCGATTCCAAAACCCGATTTTCTCCTGAATCTAAGATCACAGTTTTAAAATTATGATCCTGCCAATCACCGGATTTTGAAACAAGCTCTTGGAAAAACCAGTCTAAAGTCCGTTTTTCCTTAAATCTAAGGAAACTGTTCCGAATCTGATGTTTTGGAACAGCCTCTCATATAATAAGATACGAAAAAGAAGGCTTCAATGGCAAGCGTACAGATCCGCAGGGCAACTATCTTTTTATATAAAAACCCGGTATGATATTTTATCTGTTATTTCAAGGAGTAAACTAAAATGGAAAAGAAACTTTTATCGGTAAGGACGGTGGTAGCTGTCGGAATCGGGGCGGCGATCATGTTTGTGTTGATGCGTTTTGTGGCAATCCCTTCCGGAGTTCCCAACACCAACCTCAACCTTTCCTCCGCCATCGTGGTCTTCTTCGGAGCGGTCTTTGGGCCGGTGGCAGGACTTCTCATCGCCTTTATTGGACACGCCCTGACAGACCTTACCTGGGGCGGGGTCTGGTGGAGCTGGGTCATTGCCGACGCAATATTCGGCCTTCTGGTGGGTATCTTCTGGACACGCTATGGAATCGAAGAAGGAAAATTCGGCCTCAAGAGCGCCGTCTTCTTCAACATTGTCCAGATTGCGGCGAACCTTATCGCCTGGGTCGGCGTAGCTCCTACCCTGGACATCCTTATCTATCAGGAACCGGCGGACAAGGTTTACATTCAGGGTCTGACTGCCGCGGGGCTCAATTCCCTGGTGGTACTGATCCTCGGCACGATCCTTGCCTTTGGGTATTCCAAAACCAGAACCAGGGAAGGTTCCCTCAAGGCCGAGTAAAACCCGCATTTTGGGGAGTGAAGCTTGGATTTAAGAAAGCTGTCCGAAATAAGTGTTTCAAACTTCTCTGACAGCGGCATTTAAAAGGCTCTGCATGACAAAAGATTCGGCTCAACTTCATTCCCCTGCCCTTGTCTTCAAAGACTTCTCCTTCCGGTACCGTTCCCAGGTTGAGCCGAGCCTTATCGGCATAAACTTACGCGTCAACAGGGGGGAGAAGATCCTCATCCTGGGGCCTTCCGGTTCCGGGAAGTCAACCCTGGCCCACTGCATTAACGGTCTTATCCCCAATGCCTTTCCCGGCAAGATAACAGGAGCGTTGTCGATTCTCGGAGAAGATGCGGCCGGGCTGGGGATATTCGGGATCTCAAAAAAAGTAGGAACGGTGTTGCAGGATACCGACGGCCAGTTTGTCGGCCAGAGCGCCGGGGAAGACATTGCCTTTGCCGCTGAAAATGACATGGTTCCTGTGGAGGAGATGCGCCGCCGGGTGGAAGAGGCGGCGGAACTTGTTCAATTTGAAGAAGCCCTCACCAAAGCGCCCCAGGAACTTTCAGGGGGCCAGAAACAGCGGGTCTCCATGGCCGGAGTATTGACGGACAATGTTGAAATTCTCCTCTTTGATGAACCTCTTGCGAATCTGGATCCTGCAACAGGAAAGCAGGCCATAGAAACCATAGACAAGCTTAACAGGGAAGAGGGAAAAACGGTAATCATCATCGAACACCGGCTTGAGGATGTACTGCATCGTCCCGTAGACCGCATCATCCTCATAGACAAAGGGCGCATCATTGCGGATCTGAGTCCCGCAGATATGCTGTCATCGGATCTTCTGGTCAAAACGGGCATCCGGGAGCCCCTGTACCTTTCCGCCCTCCGTTTTACAGGCAGCAGCATACATGCGGACACCAAGCCGGAACATGTTGAGACTGTTGTCTTTGATGCGGAAAAACTGCGGGCCTGGACTGCGGCGGAAGAAAAGGCCGATACGCCCCATTGTGACGGAGCAATTCTGGAAATACGGGCTCTTGATTTTCGTTATGATGAAGGAGCTTCAAAGAGGTATAACACACTGGAAAACATTTCCTTTTCCATTCCTAAAAGTTCCATCACGGCTCTGGTCGGCAAGAACGGAGCCGGAAAATCCACCCTGGCCGCCCTGATCTGCGGTTTCTACAAACCCGCAAGCGGCGCAATCCTCTATGACGGCAAGGACATTGCGGATCTTTCCATCCGCGAACGGGCCGAAAAGATCGGCTTTGTGATGCAGAACCCCAACCACATGATCTCCTTCCCCCTGATCTACGATGAGGCGGCACTGGGTCTCCGCAACAGGGGGCTTGCCAACCGTGAAAAATCAATCAAACATGAAACGAAGCTTCATGCGGAAAACGAAATTCGGGAAAAGGTGTACGAAAGTTTCCGTATCTGCAACCTTTACCCCTACCGGAACTGGCCGGTAGGCGCCCTGAGTTACGGCATGAAGAAACGGCTTACCATTGCCTCGATCCTCAGCCTGGGGCCTTCTCTCCTCATTCTGGACGAACCCACGGCGGGACAGGATCTAAGGCACTACCGGGAAATAATGGATTTTCTTTTCAGGCTTAACCGGGACGAAGGTATAAGTCTCCTCCTAATCACCCACGACATGCACCTGATGCTCGAATATGCCGATCAGGCGGTGGTGCTTTCCGAAGGCAGGATCCTTGCCGTTGACAGTCCTTCTGCGGTTCTTACCGATGACAGTATTATTGAAAAAGCCAGCCTCAAACGGACAAGCCTCTACGATCTGGCGCTCCGGGCCGGTATTACGGAGTATCAGGGTTTCATAAACCGTTTTATTTCCCTGAGCAGGGAAAAGAGGTACAGACAATGAGCCGCTTCATGCTGAGTTATCTGGAACGCGTTTCCCCGGTACACAGGGTAACAGGGGCTGTAAAGTTTATCATCTTCCTGCTCTGGTCCGTCCTTGCGATGGCAGGTTACGACACAAGGATCATGCTGCTCTCTTCGGGCCTCGGGATCTTTCTCTTTATCATTTCAGGGATCAAATTAAAAGATATTTCTTTTATTTTCAAAATGCTCATCATCTTTATGGCTGCCAATCTGCTTGCGATCTACATTTTTTCTCCCGAAGAAGGAGTAAAGATCTACGGCAGCCGGCATCTTCTTGCAGAAGGCTTCGGACGTTTCACCCTTACCAAAGAACAGCTTTTCTACGAATTCAACATCTTTTTAAAATACTGCCAACTGGTACCTGCGGCGATTCTCCTCATTGTAACTACCCATCCCAGCGAGTTTGCCGCTTCCCTCAACCGCATCGGAGTGCATTACTACATCGCCTATACGGTAAGCCTTACCCTGCGTTACATTCCCGATGTACAGCGGGACTACATCGCCATCTCCCGGGCCCAGCAGGCCCGGGGCATAGAACTTTCCCGCAAGGCGCCCCTGTCCAGACGGATAAAGGGTATCGCAGCGATACTGTTGCCTCTTATTTTTTCTTCCCTGGAAAGAATAGACAGTATCAGTAATGCTATGGAACTGCGGGGTTTTGGCAAACATAAAAAGAGAAGCTGGTATTCTTCAAGGCCCTTCGGCAGGGCGGATGCAATAGCCCTCTCCGCCGGTATTGTGCTGTTTGCACTGGGAATGTGGTTTACATTCAGGGACGGAAGCCGGTTCTACAATCCCTTTATTCGCAGTGGGGTCTAATACCCAGGAACCCGCTTGCGCGGGGGAGCTTCAGGGCGGTTAGAATCGGCAACGCTGCCAAAAAAAAGCGGCAGTAGACCCCACAGTTACATAATTTCCTTGCAGAACGAAGCTCGTAAACGATGCAACGCTTACACGATACCTCGCCCTTCAGGGCGGGGAGGTTCATTCCACCCGGATCCACAGTTCCCTGAAGCCTGCATTCCCCAGCTTTTCCGCAATCCGGGGAATATCCGCTGAAGGAATATGAATCAGCACTATCCGGTACATTTCCTCATGCCGTTCATAATATGCGTTAAAACCGGCGTTTATAACCCGATCCCTCGCCCGGACGGCGGCGGCAACGCTGGAAAAAGATCCTACCTGGATTCGGTAAAGCCTGCCGTCATAGGCTAAAGGCATCCGGGGAACCGCCGCGGCAGGAGGCCGGACGGGGGGCGGGGGAACAGGAACAACAGCCGGCGGCGGCGGAGGTGATGGCGGTAAAGCTTTGGAGACTGTCCCGGGCGCCTGTACCCTGATCGTGGTTTCCTTTCCGCTTTCAAGCACTCCCGATCTTTCGATGGCGCCGAGTCCTTCGATCGTAATGCTAAGCTGATATTGAGCCGGAGGAATATTCACTACAGGCGGTTCTACCACGACAGCCGGCGCCGCTTCGGCCCTGTTCTCTGTTTTTTCGGGAACAGGAGAGGGTTCCGGCTCGCCGGCTGTTTCAGGCCCCGGAGAACCGGGGACATCAACAATAATGTCTGCAGGCAATTCAGGCAGAAGTTCCGGTACGGGTGTGGCGGTTTTTTCAACCCCCGATTCGGGAGGAGGCAGTATTTCTGCGACGTCGGGCTTTTCCGGAAAAACCGGACTTTCCTCATCATCCGGCGCCCTTCCCAGAGTGAGAACTTCCACCTTCACCCTGGTGGTTCCCGAATCCTTCATGCCAATATTCCGGGCAGCTGCCCGGGAAACGTCTATCAGACGTTCGGGATCTTCGGGAATGCGGCCGGTAATGGTCGCAATAACCGACTGGTTGTTATCCGGATTGGTGATCCGTACCCTGGTATCGAAGGGCAGATTGGCATGGGAAGCCGAAAGGGTTTCTTCCGTAGTTGAATACCATGTTCCGTTTCCCTCAATGACCTGTGCCGCAGCCGGCGGCACGATTAGCGCAGAGAGGATCAAAACAATTGCCGCCTTCTTCATTATTTGTTTCTCCTTCTTATTCACAGGCGGGTCCAACTCTTCATCTCCTGCCGGAACTGCAGAAAAAGCAGACTAATAAGCGCCAGGGCAATTATTATTATAGGACACCGTGTACGCATAATAACTCCAGGCCTGTTCCAAAGCCCGGCTGGTTTGGGAACAAGCCTCCTCTTGAAATTTTCAGCTATTTACATAAAAAACGCAAGAATAATCCTGAAGATAAAGCCATTCCCGAAACAAAGACCGGTTTCATGTTTTCAGGACCGCTTTTCAATCCTTCATGCCAAGACTTGTCCCTACCGCCAACGCAGTATCGATCATGTAGTGATCCGGAGGTACGGACCTCACTTTTCCTGCAGGAACGCTCAAATCTACAGAACTGATGCTATCGCCGGAAAGGGCCACCATCCTGCCATATTCTCCCCGGGCAAGCATGTCGGCCGCGGCCGTTCCCAGACTCGTGGCCAGAACCCTGTCGGATGCGCTGGGTATACCTCCCCGCTGTACATAGCCCAGCACGGTGGGCCGGGTTTCCATACCGGTTACCACCTCTATCTCCCTTGCAACCCGGTAACCCACCGAGGGGGCGCCGCACTGTTCCCGGTAACGTTTACGTTCCTTCTTGTCCATCTTTGCCTCTTCCGCGGAAAGGGCGCCTTCGGCCACAACCACTATGGAAAAAGCCTTCCCCTGTTCAGTCCTCTCCATGAGGCGCCGTCCAACTGCCTCTATGTGATAGGGAATTTCAGGGATAAGAATCACGTCTCCCCCGCCGGCAATCCCGGCATAGAGGGCAAGCCAGCCGGCCTTGTGCCCCATGAGTTCAATGACGATGACTCTGCTGTGACTTTGGGCGGTGGAGTGAAGCCGGTCTATGGCTTCCGTCCCGATTGCCAGAGCCGAATTGAAACCAAAACTCCGGTCGGTACCCTGTATGTCGTTATCGATTGTCTTGGGGAGTCCCAGCACATTGAGCCCTTCGCAGGCCAGACGGTACCCGGTAGTATTGGTACCGTTCCCCCCCAGAACCACGAGACAGTTAAGGCCGAGCCTGCGGTAGTTATCCTTGATGGCGGCGACCTTCTCTTCGGGCACATCATCGTTTTCCCTGCCGGAAACCTTGAAGGGCTTCTCCCGGCTTGCGCCCAGAATGGTTCCCCCCCTGGTAAGAATCCCGTACACATCCGAAGGCCGCAAGGTACGCCAATCCCCTTCGATAAGACCCCGGTAGCCGTTGGCGATTCCCACAATGTCCATGCCATAACGATCATGGGCCGCCCGGCATACCCCCCGGATGGCCGCATTAAGCCCCGGACAGTCCCCTCCGGCGGTGAGAATTCCAAAAGTCCTGGTAGCGCTCTTGCGAATACCGATCATGCGCAAGCCGCCTCCTTGCGGCGTATATAGTGTCTGCCCACAAAGCCGGTTACTAAAGTAACCGGCTTCCTTAAGCCCGAGGCCGAAAGACACAAGACTGCCATTCCAAAATTATGATCCTGCCGGATCACCGGATTTTGGAACAGCCTCACATGAAAAAAGTATAGTTGAGTTTGATACAAAAAAACAGATACGGCAGCTTCCCGGCCTTAGCCTTTCACGGCTCCGGCCATCATGCCCTTCACCAGCTTGTCCTGCCCGAATACATAGAGAAGGATGATCGGAAGGGACGCCAGCACCAGCAGAGCCATGATGAGGGGTACATCCATGGTATACTGCCCCTGATATTGCCAAACCGAGAGGGGAAGGGTGAAGTTTTTCGGGCTCTGGGTAAGCACCATCACAAAACTGAATTCGTTCCAGATAACTACGCCGTTGTAGATTGCAAGGGTAGCCAGGCCGGAACGGGAAAGGGGAAGGATCACCTTGAAGAAGGTACTGAATTTCCCGCAGCCGTCAATTTCCGCGGCCTCTTCCATTTCCCTGCTTATCCCGCCCATAAAGGCGGTGAGCACAAAGACCGAGAGAGGGAGATTAAAAGCCACATAAGGGCCAAAGAGGGCATAGAGATGATCATAAAACCCAAGGCGTATTGCCATGCCGAACACGGGGATAAGGGTAATATGAATGGGAATGGACATGGCGGCCACGATGAGGGAAAAAATCGGCTTGTTGAGTTTAAATTTCATTCTTGAGAGAGGATAAGCCGCAAAAGCGGATACCATGAGAAGAAGGGCAAGGGAAACTGCCAGTACAATGACACTGTTAAGCAGGTAATTCAGGAATTCCCCGCGCATCACGGCGGAATAATTATCAAGGCTGAATTTTTCGGGAAGCTTAAAAAGACTGCCTTGCAGAAACTCTCCCTGGCTCTTTATCGAAATCGTAATGAGGTAGTAGAAGGGAGCGCCGGCCACGATGAGCCAGAACACGGCGAAGACAACCGCAGCAATCCACAAACCTGAAAAACGCCTGCGCCTCCGGACTACATCAGCCATACCTACACCTCCGTCTTCCTGTTAAGAGTTGAAACAACGATAAGGGCAACAAGGGTAATGAGGATGAACATCCCGCAGGCAACCGTAGCCCCATAACCCATGTTGAATTTAACAAACGAAGTTTTATACATCAGTGTCGCCATGAGTTCTGTGGCAACGCCCGGGCCGCCTCCCGTCATGACAAAAATCAGATCAAAGTATTTAAGCGATCCGATGATAGACAGGGTCATTCCCGACACAATCGTTGGACGCAGAAGGGGCAGCGATACCCGCCAAAAATACTGCCAGCGGCTCGCTCCGTCTATGCTTGCAGCCTCGTATAATTCAACAGGAATAGTACCATAGGCGGCAAGGTAGAGCACCATGTAAAAGGGAATGTACTGCCAGCAGATGACGCCAATTACTGCAAAGAGGGCAACCCTGGGATTTCCCAGCAGATCGACTGCCTTGCCTCCGAACGCCTTGGATACCGAAGCTATGAGCCCGTAGTTTGCGTCCAAAGCATACTTGAACAGGAGCCCAATGGCTACCGAAGAGATAAGATAGGGCAAAAACCAGATTACCTTGAAGATTATTCCCTTCCGTTCAGTTATATCGAGAAAGGTAGCAAGCGCCATGGCAAAGGGTACCTGAAACAGCAGGGAAAGGAACATGATGATTACGTTATTGCGGAAGGCCCGCCAAAAATTGGCGTCAGAGACAAGCTGTCTCCAGTTTTCAAGACCAATAAAAATTCTTCTGGAACTCATTCCGTTCCAGCGGACTGTACTGATGATAAAAGAATCAACTATCGGATAGGCAATAAAGACAAGAAGGAAGAAAAGAGCCGGAAAAAGGAATACTGCCGCCGCAAACCGCGTCTGCCGCTGCCGTACTTCCCTAAGCCCAATAGTTTTACTCAATGTTCCGGACATTTTCTTCCTCCCTTGAAGCATAAAACGGTTCCGAAGTGAAGATTCCCCCGCAATCCGGAACCGGCCGCTCATTAGACTTGTTCGGAAACCCGGCTGGTTCTCACAAGCCCCGCAGTTTTCAGGCTTTTAGCCTTACAAAACTGCGGGATTTAAGACTGCTTTCCCAAAAATTTTTTGAGAAAGCAGCCTCTATTAGTTGTTTTTGAGGTACGCCTGCTGAGCCGCCTCAAGCCGTTTTGCAGCCTCTTCCGAAGTTAAGGTAAGCCCAAAAATTTCCTGAGAGGTTGTCTTGTGGACTTCCGCGACTTCCGGGGAGAGAGACTGATCGTACCAGAGCTGCATATCCGGCGCGGCCTGAACCTGGGCAAAGAGTTCCGCCAGGATAGGATCTTCCAGCTTGACATTCTTGAGGGGCGGGATATTTCCTCCATCCAGCCGCTTCTTTACTGCGACATCATCGGTCAGATAGGTGATCATCTTAAACGCCCAGTCGGGATTTTTACAGGTACCGGACACATGGTAGAAGTTGTCGCCTACTGTCCCGATAACCGTGTTGGCATTCCCCTTGCCGCCGGGGATGGTGGGGAACTTGAAAATACCCATTTTCTTGTAGAATTCGGGAGATTCAGTCAAAGCGGAAGAATTGAACCAGCTCCCCATGATGTGCATGGCGGCATCTTCGTTGTACATGAGCATACGGCTCTGACCGGAATCCTCGTCGAGCCCGTTGAAGCCTTCGTTAAAGTATCCTTTCTTTACCCAGTCCTGGATCTTGTTGCCCGCATAGATAAAGGCGGGATCTTCAAAACTTCCCGAACCATCCACCGCCTTGATAAAGGGCTCGGTACCACCCTGGCGGGTAGCCAGGAACATAAAGTACATGGAGCCTGTCCACTGGGTTTTGTTCGCCAGGGAGAAGGGTTTTACCCCGTTCCTGAGGAGGGTATCACAGGCAGCCTCAAGCTCAGGCAGGGTAACGGGAACTTTGATGTTATACTTGGCGAAAATTTCCTTGTTGTAGAATACGGTACAAACCGACACATTCTGGATCGGAACACCCCAGATCTTGTTCTGCCATGTGGCCTGGGCGATGGCCGCGTCAAGAAATTTGGCCTTGTAGTTGTCTGCATTCATGTAGGAAGTCAGATCGATGATATTCCCCGATTTTGCATACTCGTACATGGGCCCGCCCGACCAGGAGAAGTAGATATCCGGAAGCTGCCTGGAAGCCATGGCCACTGCCAATTTTTGTTTATACGAATCATTGGCAAGAACATCAATATTTACTTTTACGTCAGGATTGGCGGCCATAAAACGATCTGCCGCATCCTGGAAAATCGTCCGCCCCGGTTCGGTGCTCTGGGCATGCATAAACTCCAGGGTAACGCCGCCTGCAGCACCGCCTGCCTTCTGTCCGCCTGCGAATACCATTCCGGAAATCAGCAGGAATGCCATTCCCAGGAACGCCATTTTTTGTATTCTTTTCATTTTTTCCTCCAAAATTTGTGATCTTCAGGATGAAGTCTTCAAAAGCAACCCCCCTGACAACCTCATTATATCTTTTATCTGCTTTTCATGAATCGGGTGAATTCCCTAAGCCTTGCAATCGTGTTCAACAAAGATGCCCGGGAGCAAGCTCCGGGGTATGAACCCAGGCCTGCGAATCAACAACCCCGCCCCAAAGCTCCCGCATGAAGACGTGTTCTTGGGGCAGGGCCGGTAATGCCTTTAGTTTCGGCTTTGCCATCTCCCGGAATTCGGCGACAGTCAAAATCTCTACCTGTTTTGGTTCCGGGGCCGGCTTTTCCACATTGTCAGCCGGATTGAGGAGGAGGGCGGAGATAACGGGACAGCGGACCGAAAGGCCGGCGCGACCGGCAATAGATTCATTCCGGGTACCCGGATTTCAGGTGTGCCATGAATGATCATCCCCAATACACCAGGCACCGTCATTGACAACTTCCATTTTTCCCGAATCAGCCGAGCGGGCGCCCGTATCCAGTATCGACATCGCCTTCAAGTTGAGAGGCAAATCAAGCATCGGAAACAGAGATCCTCCCGTATCAAGATGATAGAGGGTTTCTTTGCCCAAATTATCCCGATCCGGCTGAATCGGCTCAGGAGTAAATATTTTATCCGGTATACCGGCGTGACGTTTTTTATACAGTTCGACTTTTCCTTCCTGATTGACAACAATCGTACCCTTCGTCCCGTAAAGCAGAGGGCCGTTGGCGACGCCGCTGTTTACAGTTGTCCATGAACCTTCTAATAAAGCGACCGCATTTGGGAACCGTACCGTGATGGCCGCATAATCTTCCGCGCTTCCATAGGGAGAGTCAAAATTCGCCTTTAATCCGTACGCGGCTGCCGGAGATTCTCCAATAAACCAGCAGGACATGCAAGCTCCATAACAACAGTAGTCTAACATTGACCCTCCTCCCGTATCACATTGATGCCACCATTCAAGACCTTTTTCCATGTCAGTGATGACCTGTCCATAGGAAAGGGGGCCTTGAGAATCGGAATTTCTGAAGGAAAATTTAAAGAGCCTGCCGATTTCACCGGAATCAACAATTTTTTTTGCTTCCCGGACAGCGGGACTCCAAACGACCGGCCAGTTTGTTATTACTTTGGCGCCCCCCTCCCGGGCCGCCCTGGCAATCCGAAGCGCACCCCGCATGGATGCGGCCAGCGGTTTTTCGACAACCACATGAATACCCCGGCGAAGAATTTTTTCCATTACTGCCGGATGATACGCATTTTCTGAACAGACCAGAGCTATATCAATTTCATTTTCTTCAAGTAATTGTTCATAGTCCTCGTATTTTTTAAAACCGTAAGTTTTAACAGCAGCATCAAGCGCGCTGATCCGGGTACCATGTTCTTTGCTGATCGAAGGAACACGGGGCTTTATATCGGCCGCTGCGACAAATTGGACCCGGGCTTCACATGAAGCAAAATCTCTAATGTTGCTTTCAATATGAGAATGGGCAAATCCTATTGCGGCAATACGATATTTCTTTGACATAAGAACCTCCATAAAGGGTTAGAAAGATGTTGTAAGCTGACGCACCTTACCGTCTCTTGCACATTCTTCAATATTACAGATAAGGTCAATTACATGACGGGCATGTTCCGGTTGTATCCGGGGCGGCCTGTTGTTTTCAATAGCTTCAATCAAGTCCGCAATACAACTACATTGGTAGAATTCCGGTTCAGGCCGCTCCTGGGGCTGTTCATCAATCCAGCCGCGAATCTTCTTGTCCGGATTGTCGATATAAATTTTGAGAGGCTGTTTGGGATCATCGGTTAGTATAATGGAACCATATTCGCCGTAAATTTCCAACTGTGGAGCAGTGGTAGCCTTAATGCAAAAACCGGTAGTTACATCAGCAATTGTACCGCCACCAAAATCAAGATGAATAAGATAGTTATCAAAAAGCTTATTGGAATGAATTTGTTTTCCGTCGAAGTTGCCGGAACGAATGGTTCGTAACGGCGAGGAAACAGTTGCGGTACATATTACTTTCTTCGCGGGCCCCAGAAGACCAGTAACCATGTGCAATGCATGAACTCCAAGATCATATAGTGCGCCAGCGCCGGGTTCGTAAAACCAGGATGGATCGTTCACCCTATACTGGAAATATTCTGGTCCGCCGTGAGCCGCCATTGCCCTTGCCAAATTTACTTTACCGATAACACCCCCGTCTATGAGTCTTTTTGCTTCCCGGATGTCATTTCTTAGCATGTGGATGGGGGCGGCCGCAAATTTTACCCCCATTTTTTCCGCAGTTGTTATCATCTCTGTGGCTTCATCAACCGTAAGGCCGATTGGTTTTTGACTGTAAAGGTGTTTCCCGGCCTTTAAGGCTTTCATGTTAAGTTCGAAATGCGCCGGAATTGAAGCGGTATCCATAAGAATTTCAAAATCTTCTTTTTCGAGAAGATCCTCAATTTTAGAGTAAGCTCCGGGAATACCGAATTTTTTCTGAAAAAGGGCGGTTCGATCCGGCTTAATATCACAGCAGGCAACAACCTCTGCCCGGGAATTACGATGCATTTGCGCCATATATGTATGCTCGGCAATGTCCCCCAGCCCAACAATAGCGATCTTCCATGTTTTCATTTTAAGTCTCCTTTTATCATGCAATATCTTATCCCTTTATACCTGACGCCATAACGCCTTGAACAAAGTATTTCTGGGTAAAGAGAAAGAAAAGCATAACCGGGAATGAAAGTAGTATAATACCCGCCAGAGTCATGCTGGTCCTTATAAAATGCTCCTGGTTTATCATTTGTAATCCAACAACCAAAGTAAGCCGTTCCTTTATATTTATGAAGGTTGAAGGCACAAGATATGAATTCCAGGTGCCATTAAAGTTAAGAATCGCAATGGTCGTGAAAAGAGTCACAGCATTTGGCATAACCACCCGGTAAAAGGCTCCGGCATGGGAGAGTCCGTCGATTCTTGCCGCTTCTATCAGTTCACCTGGAACGCTAAAGAAGAACTGCCGTGAAATAAATATGAACATTGTCTGGGATAGAAAAGGTAAAGTAATTGACCATATTGTATTATGCAATTGGAGTTGTGCCAATTGAATATACAACTGAATAATTACCAGTTGAAAGGGGACCATCATTGATCCCAAAAACGCATTGAAGATAACCTCTCTCCCTGGAAATTTCAATTTTGCCATTGCATAGCCGGACATTGTGGTAAAAATCAAATTCCCCAGGACAACTATCACTGTAGATGCCAGAGTATTACCGTACCACCTCCAGACAGGATAATCCGCGAATATTCTCTTATAATTATCCAAAGTCCATATTGATGGCGGAACCCATGTTTGTACATATCTGTTGGGTAAGAAAGAATTGTATATAACATAGAATATCGGAACCAGAAATATAACCGTGAAAAACAGTAATGCGGTATACCGTAAAAATATAGCAAAATTTTTCATTGGTCTTCACTCCTGGTAAGCATCATTCTAATTAAAGACAGAACAAAGATAATAAGAAAAAGCATCATTGCTGCGGCGCTGCCATAACCCATATCTAAATAGTTGAAGGCATGCTGATACAGGAATGTAACAATCGTTGATGTTGAGCCTGCCGGTGAACCTAAAGGAGATTGTTTCGATATGGCTTTTATTTGATCAAATATTTGAAATGAATTTATCATGTTTAGGGTGACAACCAGATATGTGGTAGTCTTTAACAGCGGTATAGTAATATAACGTATCATCTGTATGGAATTTGCACCATCTATCATTGCGGCCTCATAAAGCTCTTTGGGAATATTTTGTAGTCCGGCTATAAATAAAATCATATAAAAACCTACCGATGCCCATACACAGATGAGTACAACAAGGGTCATGGCATATTGGGTATTATTAAACCAGGTGGTATTCTCCGCTCCAAAGAGGGTGAATATCTTTGTACCGGGACCGTCCTTTATAAAAAAATACATAAAAAATGTTGTTATGGCTATCGAGGAAAGCACATTTGGCATATAATAGCTTGTACGAAAAAATGTCCGGCCTCGAAGATTTCCGTGAAGAAGTGATGCGATTATAAAAGGCAGAACCGTAAGGGTTGCGGTTATAACGGTTACCAGAAAGAAACTATGCTGAACTGCCGTTAAAAAACTCGTATCCTGAAACAGGCGAATATAATTTTGAAAACCGACAAAATAGCTGGAAGCGGGGTTGATGTAGCTGGAATTATTGTAAAAACTCAGACGCATTGACTTGATTGCGGGGATTAAAAACCAATACAGCCACATTGCCAATGACGGGATAACAAACAAAATACCGGTAACTGTCTCATTTCTACCAAGTTTTGAGGTATACCTGTATGTTTTTTGATATCGCATATATACTCCAGTATACTAGATTTGATAAAACCGGGGATTCTCCCAATGGAAGAATCCCGGAAAAACTACATCACTGAAATTGCCTTGCAAGCGCAGTAACTATATCTTGGCCTGTTCGCTTGGAATTACGATCGAACATAACCGACTGCATTTCACTGATCAAGGCATCTGCGAATCTTTTACTTTGAGACGGATAGCCGAAGGGTTTCCCCGTTTCGGAATAGTCGATCAGATCAACAAACATCGGGAATTTCTGTCTGTAATATGAATGCATATTTTTATCAGCCGGAATCATACCGGAAACATCCACAACTGCCCTCGCCAGGGCATCGTGAGCGTAGGCATAACCAATCGCCTTTTTTATTTCGGGAAGATGTTTGGTTCCTTTTAGGGCTACGATAGCGCCGGTATGGAGGGTCAGACCGCTTGCGGCTCCCGCCCCTCTTGGTACCGGGAGATATTTTAGTTCTATATCCGGCGCATCTTCCCGGAAGGATGAATAGTACCAGGGCCCTCCCGTAGAAAACAGGGTCTCTCCCTGGAGCATCACGGCCCCATCCCAGCCAAGACCAAGCTCGGAGGGCGTAATCGAGTATCCGTTCCGGTAAGCATCGATGATGAATTGAAGGGCCTTGGCATTCTGAGGCGTGTTGATTGTCTTCCCAAAACCCCAGCCGCCGCCAAAGGAGAGGGCATAATTGGTAAGATGGTACTCCTGTATATTCATAACAAGTGCGGGTTTGCCGGTTTTTGCCTTGTATTCTTTACAGATTTCAAGTACATCATCCCAGGTCTGCGGATAGGCGCCAAAGCCCATCTGCTTCCACAGATTGACATTGATTATGAGCAAACCGGGATTTACCGAATATGGAATACCGTATGTAACACCGTCAAGCTGCCAGGATTCTAATGCCGAAGAGATTAACTGATTGATATTGATTGTCCCGTCAGCTATAGCATCGTCCAGCGGAAGAAAGAGTCCCTGATTAATAAATTGAAGGTAGTGTTCATTGCTGCTAACAACCATGTCAACAGAAGTACCGGCCGCAATCTCAGCGGGGATTTTGTCCCAAAATTCGGAATCCGAAGGGTATACCCGGTAAGTAACTTTTATACCCAGTTCCTCCTCCAGGCCGGCGAAACCAAGAGTCCACTGATCGTTTTCCGTAGTACTCCAATTACCAAGGGTTAATGTTACCACATTAGAATCCGCCGGTTTCGCCGGTTTGCCGCCGGCAAATGTCAGAGCCAAGATGGAAAAAAGTAAAAACCCGATCATCAAAAAACGTTTCATATCACGTTCCTCCTTGTGAATTTATTTTTACAGACTCATGCCTGTAGATTAATGAGTTATCTGAGGCTGTTCCAAAACTGAAGTTTTGGAACAGCAGCCTTAAAATCCGCAGTTTCGCAAGGCTGAAAGCCTGAGAAACTGCAAGAGCCCGGTCCAAAACCGTGTATGTGAGCGCACAGTCAATTAGTTTTGGAACAGGCTCATCTACCCTAATTATTTCACCGGCCGTGAACGGCGGGTATACGGCTTGGTAGTGGGTATTAATGTACGGAGAATTACCAGAAATACAACGGGGGGGGGGGGGGGGG
>JAITLC010000141.1 GCA_031278095.1 Treponema sp. | reverse complement strand
CGGCGGCGGCGGCGGAGAAGGCGGCGGCGGCGGCGGAGAAGGCGGCGGCGGTGGCGGAGAAGGCGGCGGCGGAGAAGGCGGCGGCGGTAACGGCATTACTTCCTGGACACGAGTACCGGATGACGACAAGATATTTGGGAGCTCCGGAAGCCTTGGTACCAAGAGCTTCTCGAGCGTAGCCTGGGGCAACGGCACATTCGTGGCGGTCGGTTATTGGGGTTCTTCCAGCGGCACCCCCACAGGTAAAATCGCGTATTCTTCCGATGGTGTAACGTGGACGCCGGCATCCCTCAGTCCAGTTCCCAGTGCCCAGATCAACGGTGTGGCCTGGGGTGGGGCTGCCGGCAGTGAGAAGTTCGTGGCGGTGGGCTGGAACGGGAAAATAATGCATTCCACGGATGGCGTAACCTGGATGAACGTCACATCCAGCGGCAGCCTCAACAAGGTAGCCTGGGGTGGGGCTGCCGGTAGTGAGAAGTTCGTGGCGGCGGGCCTTTCTGGCCTCATAACATATTCTTCCAACGGGGAAACCTGGACACCGGTAACCGATAGCAAATTCGGCTCCTCCGGTATCTATGCAATAGCCTGGGGCAACGGTATATGGGTCGCGGCCGGCGACGATGGCAAAATGGCATCTTCCACCGACGGGGTAACCTGGACGGAGATATCCTCCAGTCCATTTGGCTCCTACAGGATCAACGCGATAGCCTGGGGCAACGGTACATGGGCCGTTGCCGGCAATACCGCCATCGGCAACAAAATTATGTATTCTTCCGACGGGGTAACCTGGATGGAGTCAAACTGCGCCATATTTTCCAGCGGCTCCATCGAAAGCATAGCCTGGGGCAACGGCATATGGATCGCGGCCGGCGGCGAAACCACCTACGGCAAAATGGCGTATTCTACCAACGGCGCAGCCTGGACGGCGGGACCCGGGAGCTCAATTCTCGATGGCCTATTTTACTTTGTATCCATCAACGGCATAGCCTACGGCGGGAATTCCGGCAATAAAAGATTCGTAGCGGCCGGCCAAGGCAGCAGTATCTTCCCTGCCCAAATATGGTATTCCAACGTCCTGGAATAATGAACAGTATGCGATGCTGTTTCAAAACTTAAGTTTTGAAACAGCATTCTTTTTTTCATCCTCTCCTATATAGCTTTTCCTTCCTTTTTTGCGTTACAGTTACAGTATTCTCTATGAAAACGATACCGGCAGTATTATTTCCCGTCATGCTTGCGCTTCTTGCATGCCTTTTTTCTTCCTGTACCAGACTTCTCGGTTACGGGGTGCTTCTCTGGTCTACCGAAGAGCCTCCCATGCCTTCAGGTACGGTGCTGCCGGTCTATATCCGTTCCAATATCGATCAAGTGTGGGTTGTGGGCATTCCCGGGGACTACGGAAGCGGAAAGGGCGGCCTGGGCAAGATGGAGATTCCCCTTGCCAAACTGGAACTTGCCAGGAGCAGAAGGGCGGCGGAAGAGAGGGCGGCGGCCTTTGCGGAATATGCCCGCAGTTATGCGGAAAATCTCCAGGACGGGCTTCCCATCCGGGAAAACGCCGATAACGGCGCCCGGCGGGTCTACCGTTTGCGCGGCGGCGAGATCGTCAAGATTCTTGAAAAGGCTGAAGGAAACGCCGCCATAGGCGCGGACGGGAATCCCCTGCCGGGAAGCTGGTATAAGGTAATGACCGAAGACGGCAGCACCGGTTACTGTTTTTCTTACCGGCTTCGTCTCTTTGATCATGAAGGCGGTGTACTGGCGGCTGTAGAAACCGAAAACCATGAGGCCGAAGATCCGGAACTGGAAAAAGTATTGGCAAAGATCTGGTCTCCCGAAGTGTACGGTACCATGGTAAACGAAGGCCGTATCGATCTTGAAGCCTTCTCAAACCACTGGGGTTTCAGCCCCGGTCAGGATACGGGAACTGCCCGCATCAATATCGACAACCTGGATCGCAGTTTTACCTATACCGGGATCAAGAGTACCGGCAACCGTTCATGGCGTTTTGAAGGAACCAGTCTCCAGATGACCCTCCGTTCCGACAGGGTTCTTGCGGTGCAGTATACCGAAGACGGCGGAGGTATGCGCTCCCTGGTTTTCGTGAACCTTCCGGTGGAAACGGATGATCTCATCGTCCAGGAAACAAGCAGAAGGGAACACCTCTTCTATACTATTTACATCCAGGGCCCTCAATTTACCAGCAACAATTACGGTATTTTAAGTTTTACCGAAGACGGAAGATTCAACTGGAAGGGTTATGAACTTCTCGTTCCCCAGGTGATCCCCGCCGCGGCTCTCGGTTCGGGTTTCATAAGCATGGATCTTTTCCTGGCTCCCTCGCCGGCTGAACGTTACGAGGGCGCTTTTAGTCTCAACTTTGACAGTATCAATGACGATGCTATTACGGCGCACTTTATGTACAGCCTGGAAAATCAGGGCTTCCGCCTTGAATCCGTTCCTGAGGGCAGCATGGAAGGCCGGCTTGTTACCCGGCGGGCCGCATCCCCGCTGATAATCTATTTCTTTACCGGTAACTGAGCAGGACTTATAATGGCATTCGTTCAGTTTTCACAGATAAGCCTTGCCTTCGGTGACAGGGATATTCTCAAGGATGTAAGCCTCCATCTGGCGCCGGGTTCCAGAGCGGCTCTCGCCGGGGCAAACGGTTCGGGGAAGTCCACACTGATGAAAGTCCTCGCGGGAAAGCTTGCGGCGGACAGCGGGGACAGGGCTTTGCAGAAGGGGACGCGGGTCAGCTACCTCCCCCAGTCAGGCATAGTACATGAGGGGAAAACCCTCCGGGAAGAGGCGGAAACCGCCTTCGGGCCTATTCATGACATGATTACCGCCATGGACGGCATCGGCAGGGAGCTTGAAAAAACAAAGGCGGACGGCGGCAAAACGGCGGTTCTTCTGGAAGAGTACCACCGTCTGGGAGAGGCGGTGGAAAATTCAGGCTACTACCGCCGGGAAGCGGCAATTTCCATGGTTCTTTCGGGGCTGGGCTTTGCCGGAACAGACCTTGAACGGGATACCGGGGAGTTTTCGGGCGGCTGGCAGATGCGCATCGCCCTGGCAAAGGTACTGCTGGAAAGCCCCGACATACTTCTCCTCGATGAACCTACCAATTATCTGGATATTGAAGCCCGCGCATGGCTTGAAGACTGGATTAAGGGTTTCCCGGGAGGCTGCCTCCTCGTATCCCATGACCGTTACTTTCTCGACGTAACGGTAAACGAGGTCTATGAACTCTTCCAGGGGAAGCTGAAACGCTATGCGGGAAACTACAGCAGCTATGAGAGAATCAGGGAGGCGGAACTGGAAAGCCTGCTCAGGCGTTATGCGGAACAGCAGGAAGAGATCGCCAAAACCGAAGCCCTGATCAACCGTTTCCGCTACAAGGCCAGCAAGGCGGCCTTTGCACAGGAACTTATCAAACGGCTGGAAAAAATCGAGCGGATTGAGATACCGGAAAACCTCAAGAAGATCAGTATAAGTTTCCCGCCGCCGCCCCATTCGGGCCGTGTCGTACTGACACTGTCGGGCATCGGGAAAAGGTACGGTGAAAGGAAAGTTCTTGCCGGCCTTGACCTGAGCCTGGATGCGGGGGAACGTCTTGTGGTTGCAGGCCGGAACGGAGCCGGAAAAACCACGCTTCTAAGAATCGTTGCGGGGGGAGACGCCGATTATGACGGCGCCGTAAGCTTCGGCAGCGGTATTGTTCCCGGTTACTTCTCCCAGGACGCCGCGGAAGCCATGCAGGGAACCGGGCAGGTGATAGACTTTATAGAACAAGAGACGCCTACTCACCTTATTCCCAAACTGCGGGACATGCTCGGCGCCTTTCTCTTCCGGGGAGACGATATCTACAAGAGCATCTCTGTTTTATCGGGTGGAGAAAAAAGCCGCCTTGCCCTTCTCAAAATGCTTCTTACGCCCGTCAATCTTCTTATTCTGGACGAGCCTACAAACCATCTGGATTTACACTCCAAGGATATTTTACTGGATACACTGCGGCGCTTCTCCGGTACCATCATCTTTGTATCCCATGACCGTTCCTTTATGGAGGCCCTCTCTACCAAGGTACTCGAACTTGCCTCTCCGGCCGCCGGCGCCCCCGCCGCCGCACGGTTTTTTTACGGAAACTATGCATACTATCTGGAAAGACTGAACAGCGGGGACTCGGTATTACCCGGCGGCAATAATACTCCGATACAAAAACAGCCGCTTCCAAATACCCGCTTCGAAGACGAGCCTCCACCCCGTTCACACCAGGCTGATTCCGCCTCTGTTCTCTCAAGCCTCCTCGTCAAGCAGAATGAACGGCGTGTTCTAACCGCAGGAGAAAAGCGGGAGATTCAGAAACAGAAACAGGCCGCCGTACGGAAACTGAAAAAGCGGGAAGCGGAATTACTTTCGGCTCTGGAACATCTTGAAAGTGAAAAGCGGCGTCTGGAAACGGAACTTTCAAAACCGGAAGTCTACAGTTCCGGCGAAAAGGCAAAATCCGTGCAGAAACAGCTCGGTTTTGTAAATACCGGCATCGAAGAGAAAACCTCTCTTTGGGAAAAGATCGCGGAGGAACTGGAAAAGGAGCGGACGGAACATTATTCCCGGACATTCTAAGGAAGCACTGATTTATTGCAAAAATGCAGGGCATTTTATTCGTGCGCGGTTTCCAAGCTAAGGTGTATAAAGACAGACTCTATTTAGCGTCTGTCCACAAAGCCGGTTACTTTGTGGTAAAACTTGCATTATGGGCAGACTCTGTTTATATTTTTGGAGGTCTTGGTGGCAACTTTATTTTTGATTCTCATTTATCTTACCTTTATCAGCCTGGGCCTGCCCGATGCCCTGCTGGGGGCCGCATGGCCTGTGATGCGTCCGGATCTGGGGATGCCCCTGGACGGTGCGGGAATGATATTCGTCATCATTTCCGGAGGCACCATCATAAGCAGCTTCTGCTCGGGCTGGGTAGTGGACCGCTTCGGCACGGGAAAGGTAACAACCTTCAGCGTACTCTTTACGGCGGCAGCCCTGATGGGTTCATCCTTCGGACATACGGTCTGGTGGTTTATGCTTCTTGCCGTACCCCTGGGTCTGGGGGCAGGCTCCGTGGATGCGGCCCTCAACAACTATGTGGCAACCCATTACAAGGCTCACCACATGAGCTGGCTCCACTGCTTCTGGGGAGTAGGCGCCTTCATCGGCCCCATCATCATCGGGGCGAGACTCCGGCAGGATAACAACTGGCGGGGCGCCTACCTGAGTCTTGGTCTCATACAGGCGGCGATAAGCATCATCCTTTTTATTGCCCTGCCCATGTGGAAAAACGCCGGCAGTAACGCACATGTAAACGGCGGCGCTGCCGGTAAACACAAAAACAGTAATGATGCTAAAGGCAATACTACGGGCGGTAATACCGGTAATAACAGCGTTACTGCGGCAGAAACAGTGTCAGGAAAGCTCCTCATCAAAAGTAAATCTCTCCTCCGTATTCCCGGTGTATGGCAGGCCCTTCTCACCTTTTTTCTGTACTGTTCCTGCGAATATACCGTAGGACTCTGGGCAGCCAGCTTCCTCTCGGAAATGCGGGGATTTGAAAAACCTGCGGCAGCCAGCGCAGTATCCCTTTACTACGCAGGAATCACCATCGGCCGCTTCTTCTCGGGCCTTCTCAACATGCGCTTTAAAGGACAGCAGCTTATCCGGGGAGGACTATGTATAATACTCTTGGGAGGTATACTGTTCCTCCTGCCTCTGCCTGCCTTGATAAGCCTTCCGGCCCTGCTTCTCATCGGCCTGGGCTGCTCACCGGTTTTCCCCAACATGATTCAACTCACCCCGGAACGCTTCGGCGTGGAAAATTCCCAGAAGATCATCGGCTGGCAGATGGGCTGCGCCTACACAGGAATCACCGTGGTACCGCCCCTCCTGGGGATCCTGGCCGCCCGTATCTCCATGCTTGTTGTTCCTGCAGCGATACTATGCTATGTCGCACTGATGCTGTTTCTGTCTGAACAGATCAATGTAAAATGCAGAAATCGTGAAAAGTAGTGTACCTTAATCTGTTTAACAGGGGAGGCGTTTCCAATATATCTGCCGTACCCATGCCTCTTGCCGGAGGTCATTGACATTCCCTTCCCGCTAAATTCCACAAATTCCCCGAATTTCCCGGTTTTTCTCCGGCATTTACCAATCTATTCTCCGGCATTATCACCCGATGTACCTGAAAATCCACCCCCTGCCGTCTCCCAAATATAGTACACTCCCGGGTTTACGCAAAACTTTTTCCGGAAGAACCGGACGCCTTAATTGAACGTGTCCGGGTCTGTGGGGGTTCCGTAACAGTCCCCCTCTTTTTTCTGCTTTTTTTCTTGACAGATCGCAAAAACTGCCCTGATACTGAATTGGAGTTTGCCCAAAACCCGGTTGGTTTTGGATAAGCTTCAATTGTGTCTCTTCAAAAAGGAAGCCGTCTTATAAATCAAGAAAAATGATATATAATATTTTTGTTGACAATACTAAAAAACCACCCTTATACTGCTGTTAATGGTCAGGTATGACCATAAAATCTTTTTAGGAGGATATAGTATGCTGAAAAAATTGCTTGTTGCGATTTTAGTTTTGGCTCTCTGCGGCACTGTGTTTGCCGGCGGCGGGGCCCAGGGGGGAGGGGCTTCCGGCGCCCAGATGATCGAAGGCGCCAATGTACCCCGTAACCAGACCGTCATCATGGAAAACCCTACGGGGCGCGCCAATCCG
>JAITLC010000113.1 GCA_031278095.1 Treponema sp. | reverse complement strand
GGGAAAACCCTCCTGGCCAAAACTCTGGCCCGTAAACTTAAAGTGCCTTTTGCCATTGTCGATGCCACCACCCTCACCGAGGCGGGTTATGTGGGTGAGGATGTTGAAAATATCCTCCTCAAGCTGATTCAGAATGCGGGCGGGAACATTGCTTCGGCCGAACGGGGCATCGTGTATATCGACGAAATCGACAAGATTGCCCGGAAAGGGGAAAATGTCTCCATTACCAGGGATGTTTCAGGCGAGGGCGTGCAGCAGGCCCTCCTCAAGATCATCGAAGGTACCGTAGCCAGCGTGCCGCCCCAGGGAGGCCGCAAGCATCCCAATCAGGAGATGATCCGTATAAACACCGGCGACATTCTCTTTATCTGCGGCGGCGCCTTTGTCGGCCTGGATAAGATGATTGAACAGCGGGTGGTTCAGCATCCAATGGGTTTCGGAGCGGAGAGTACCGAGAGAGGAAGCAAAAGTATCAAGGAACTTTTTGATGCGCTGCACCCCGACGATCTTATCCACTACGGCATGATCCCCGAATTTATCGGCAGGCTTCCTATTACCGTAAGTCTTGAGGAACTCAAGCAGAACGATCTGAAGCGGATCATCACCGAGCCGAAGAACGCCATTGTCAAGCAGTACCAGGCTTCCCTGGCTATTGACAATGTAAAACTTGAATTTACCGAAGGGGCCATCAACGCTATTGCCGATACGGCCATAAAACAAAAAACCGGCGCCAGGGGACTGCGGGCCATTGTAGAAAAAATCATGACCGACATCATGTATGAAATTCCATCTATAGAGGGTGAAAAACAGGTTGTCATCACCCAGGAAGTGGTGGAGAAGGCTGAACCGCCGGAGATTCACCCGCTGGCAAAGAGTGCATGAAACCGCACTTCATGTTCGGTTTTACAGTGCGGCCATGTGTCCCTTCGGGTCACAAGCGTAAAGAAGTTGATTCGTTAGAGAGCTTAACATGAAAGGCGGCGTCTCACAATTCATTTCCGCGTTAAAGGGAAAAACCGGAAGTCTCGCTTTGAATATTCTGGGCGACAGTAACGCTGCGGCCCTTACCGAATCCTTCCCCCTTCTCCCCTTAAAAGAACTGGTTCTCTTTCCCAACACGGTGACTCCGCTTTTTATAACCCAGAAACCGGGAGTTTTTGCCGTTGAAACAGCCCTGCGGCAGGAGTTGAGGCTCTTTGCCGCCTCTACAAAGTCCAAAGAAGACAGCAGTACTTCTCCGGTAGGGACGGTGGTACGGATCGTCCAGCATTTGCGGCTTCCGGATGGCGGTTTCCGAATTGTACTGCAGGGAGAATACAGGGGGATCGTGGTCAACGCCGAAGAAGACAAGGAGCATGTCAGAGTCTGGGTAAAGCCCTTCAAGGCTGCAAAAAGTGGAGAGTCTCTTGGTTCGGAAATAGAAGCCTTAATGAGGGCTGTACAGAAATCCTTTGCCCAGTATGCGGAACTTTCAAAAAAAATCTCAACCGAAACGATCTCTGCGGTTGAACGGAGCGAAAACCCGGAACGGCTTTGCAACCTTGTCTGCAATTCCCTGGCTGTACGGGCGGACAAGAAGTTGGCGCTTATCGGCATTGAAGATCCCCGGGACAGGCTTATCGCCGTTCTTGAAAGTCTTGAAGCGGAAAATGAGATCTTTGGAATTCAGAGAAACATCTCCGGAAAGGTAAAAAGCCGGATGGAACGGAATCAGCGGGAATACTTTCTCAATGAGCAACTCCGGGAGATCAACAAGGAACTGGGCAAGGAAGATGCCGTTGATGAATTTGAAGAAATAGAAAAGGCTTTAATAGCAAAGAATCCCGGAGAGGAAGTGTTGGAAAGGGCCCGGAAGGAAATAAAAAGGATCCGCAAGCTCCAGCCGCTTTCCCCTGAAGCAGGAGTTCTGCGTGGTTACCTTGAATGGCTGACAGACCTCCCCTGGAGTGAGTACAGTCCCGATTCCGTCGAACTTTTGGAAGCGGAAAAGATACTTAACGAAGACCATTTCGGCATGAAGAAAGCCAAGGAACGCATTCTGGAATTCATTGCGGTGCGGCAGCTTTCCAGGGGCGGCAGTGAAAAGGCGGCTATCCGCGGGCCTATTCTCTGCTTTGTAGGGCCGCCGGGAACGGGGAAGACAAGCCTTGGGAAGTCGGTGGCGCGGTCTTTGGGCCGCCGGTTTGTACGGATCTCCCTGGGCGGAGTACGGGACGAGGCGGAGATCCGGGGCCACCGCAAGACATATGTGGGAGCCCTGCCGGGGAAGATCATCCAGTCCATGCGGAAAGTGAGGACGATGAACCCCGTGTTTCTGCTGGATGAAATCGACAAGCTTTCCAGCGACTTCCGGGGAGATCCTGCCTCCGCCCTGCTTGAGGTGCTGGATCCGGAACAGAATTCAAGCTTTACCGATCACTATCTGGAACTGGCCTACGATCTCTCCAGGGTGCTTTTCATCACTACCGCAAATTCACTCTATGGAATCCCCTACCCCCTTTTAGACCGGATGGAGATTATCGAGATACCCGGTTACGGGGAAAACGAAAAACTTTCGATAGCGAAACAGTTTCTCTTTCCCAAGGTGCTTGAGGAAAACGGTCTTAACGATGCAAAGATCAGCATCAGGGATGATGCGCTGCTGGAAATAATCCGGCACTGGACCATGGAATCGGGAGTACGGAACCTGGAACGGGAGATTGCCCGCTGTATCCGCCGTATTGCCAGGGATGCGGTAAGAAGAGGCTACAGAATGGAACGGCCTGTTCCGCAAAATGAAGGTGAATCCCTGCCCGAAGCCGCGGTGAGGGAAGGGGAACTTTCTAAAAGGCAGAGTAAACCGATCAGCTCCTTCAAAAAGATTATCTCAAAAGGAGATCTTGAAAAACTTCTGGGCCGAAGGAAGTACAAAATCGACGTAGTATTCAAGGAAGCCCGGATCGGGGTTACATACGGTCTTGCATGGACTGAAACAGGCGGGGCCATGCTGCCTGTGGAGACCAGCCGTTTCCCCGGCAGCGGAAATTTAATCATCACCGGAAATCTGGGAGACGTGATGAAGGAAAGCGCCAGGATTGCCCTCTCCTACCTCCGCAGTGTGCAGGATAGCTATCATTTCAAATTTAAGGATATTGGAAAAAACGATTTTCATATCCATGTGCCGGAAGGGGCCATACCCAAGGACGGGCCCTCCGCGGGGATAACCCTGGCGGCTTCCCTCCTTTCCACGCTCTGCCGGAAAGCGCCCCTGCCGGGCATTGCCATGACCGGGGAACTTACCCTGACAGGCAAGATACTCCCTATCGGGGGGCTTAAGGAAAAGCTTCTTGCCGCCATACGGAACGGTATTGAACGGGTGCTGCTCCCCCTGGAAAACAGGGAAGACTGGGAAGAACTGGATAAAGATATCCGGAACGCGCTCAAGGCGGACTTTGTGGAGAGAGCCGATGACGCTTTCGGCATTCTCTTTGAGCCGGGTATTCTCAAGACTCCGCGGAAACCTTGTAAGGCCGGGAAACCCCGCCGGCGGTCTCCAGAATAACTGCCAAAATCCGTTCCGCGGAACGATCCCAGGAAAATTCCTTTACACGCTCCAGGCCCAAACGGCGGCACTCCGAGGCAAGTTCACGGTCGGTTGCAAGGCTCACCATCCTGTCCGCCATGTCTTCCGCATCCAGCGGATCAAAGTAGAGAGCGGCGTGTTCCGCAGCTTCCAGGAGAGAGGCCGCCCTGGCGCAGGCCACGGGAACTCCGCTTGCCATGGCTTCAAGAACACCCATGCCGAAGCCTTCATACATTGAAGGAAAAACCACCATGTCGGCGCCGGAGTAGAGTTCCGGAAGGCTCTTCGGCGGGAAGTGTCCGGTAAAAAAGATGTCGCTCTTGTAGGCCGAAGCTTTGGCGGTTTCCCTTACCTTTTCGGCGCCGTGGGCTTCCGCTCCGGCCAATACCAGACGGTGGAGGAATTTTGTCCTCTCCTTGAAAATTCCAAAGGCCTTTATCAGGGTAACATGGTTTTTTATGGGGTGATCGAGCCGGGAAGTATAGAGAATATAGGGCCGGTTGAAACTGAAAGGCTGGATAAGTACCACGGCTTCGTCATTTATGGGCCGCGGATAAAAATTTGAGTGATCTATCCCGTTGGGAATCACCTCGATACGGTTTTCATTCACTCCGGCCAGTTCAACCAGTTCCTGTTTGACAAAGTTACTCACCGCAATGATCCTGTCCAGCCGGCGGAGCGCGCTGGGAAGCATCATCCTAAGGACAGCTCCCAGATGCCTGCGCGTTTTACGGGTTCCATAGTAGGCTGCCATGTCGTGAACTATGCCGATGGTGGGACAGGGGGAAGTATTGGGCAGGCGTCTGTGGGCCGCGGGAAAGAGACACGCGTTGTAGGAACGGCTTGAGGCAAAATCGGGATATTTGAAGATATGCCACAGTGAATTGGCAGTCGTACCTTTTACAAAACATTGCGGTACAAAATCCAGGGCCGGCGCATCCTCGCTATAGGTAAAACGGTCATATTCCCAGCCGAAAAGTTCGTACTTTGCCCCTGAAGGCGGAATCCGTTTCAAAAATTCCTTGAGACAGAGGCCGATTCCGGATTTACCGCTGTCGCAAGCGAAGGTATCAATACCTATTTTCATCATGAACCTCCGCTTCGATCTGTATCCTCCATTCAGCATAACAGCCGGAAACGGATAAATCAACATAAAGAATAAAGAACCTCGGGGTCCTGAGGTTCTTCGTTTGAGAGAAAATTTATTATACCCTCCCCCGCGAACCGGCGAGCGGGTTTTTTGGTTCATACCCCGATTCGAAGATTGGTTTGCAAGTGGCACTGATTTTAACCGGGGCAAACCTCAGAGTATGAACCCCCGCCTTCCAGTCATCTTTATTCGCAGTGGGGTCTAATACCCAAGAGCCCGCTTGCGCGGGGGAGCTTTGGGGCGGTTAGAATTAGTAAATACTCACGAAAAATGGTAGTAGACGGGTTTGCGGGGCAAACCTTCACAGTTAAATAATTTCCTTACAGAACGAACCTCGTAAATGATGCAACGCTTACAAGATACTCCGAGGCTATGATAAAACCGTGCGGTTGCTGGTATAGTGTAGGAGTTCGGAAGAATAACTACCGGTTGTCAAACGGCGGCAGGGGGCGGGCGGAAACCGGTCTACGGGCCTGCGGTGATTGCCTCCCTCAGGGCCATCTGAGCCTTCTTCTAGGAGTTTCCCGCAGGGGTACCGGTCCCCCTCATCCGGGAACAGATGCCCTTTTTTGAAGGCCGGCAGCCCTTCCGCATCACCGCAGACATCAGAGGCAAGCTGTTGCGGATCAGTCCGGCTGCCATCGGCCAAAGGGGACCGGAAAAAACTCGCCCTCAAGGGGAAAAGCGGCACGAAACCGGGAACACTGCTGAAAAAGCATATCCCTGTTCGAACCTATTACCCCTGGAACGAACGAAAACGGCAAACAAGTTTGCTTGGTTTTTTCGAAATTGACACCGCCCATCGCTGCGGGAACCGGGACGCGGGCGAGTTTTGCCTCACCACAGGGGGAACCGCCGCCT
>JAITLC010000108.1 GCA_031278095.1 Treponema sp. | reverse complement strand
CAATTGATTGTACTGTGGTGTTAGGTAGCGCGCAACAATGGCGGTAATAAAGCGTTCTCCAAGAGCGGTCTGTCTTTTTTTTAGAGCGGGATTGATCTTGGTTCTCTGCGGCTGTGCCGGCGTGTCCTTCAAGCAGGCTTTGCGGCATGGTTTCTATATCGACATCAACAGTTTTCCTCTTTACGCGAAAAACGGTTTTAATCCCGCCGATATTACCACGGTTCCGGATAGTACGGACGGTTCCTGGGTAGTAAAGCGGCCTGAGGAACGGAAGGGAATGACAACCGTCGAATCCCTGGGGCTGCCGGATATGCCCCGGCGTACTTTTCTTTCCCCCTTTAAGGAAAAGGATCAGGAATACACCCTGTTGATACCTTTTACCCTGGATCCGGAGCAGTTTGAAAAAATACAGAGAGATAAGTCTTTTCGTCCGGGAATATTTTTGGCCGCCCTGGGGGATAACTGGGAAATATTTTTAAACGGCTTCCTTGTACAATCGGAGATCCACCTGGACGGGGACGGGCAGATCAGATCCGGCAGGGGCTGGAGGGGTATTTCGTTTCCCCTGGACAGTTCCGTATTTGTCCTGGGAACCAATATACTGGCCTTCCGCATTGTAGGGGCGCCGCACTTTGATATAACGGGCCTGTGGTACAATGGCCCCTATTATATCGGCGACTACGGGATCATCAGGAAAAATCATGATGAATCCCTGATACTGGCCCTCTGCGCGGTGTATCTTTTTGTGGGACTTTACCATTTTTTGCTTTTTTTATACCGGTCCCAGTACCGGTATAACCTCTATTACTGTTTTTTTTCCGTTCTCATGGGCGTTTATTTTCTGATGAGAAGCAACGCAATCTGCAATGTTATCCCAAACAGCAATATTACCCTCCGGCTTGAATACGCAAGCCTCTATACCTTGATATTCATGCTGGCCGTCTTTTTGGAATACCTTAATTTCGGAAAAACCAAAATCCTCAACAGAATATGCGGGGGGATTTGCCTTCTTTGCGTCATTGCCCAGGGAATATTCCCCAACTCCTTTGGGGACGACCTCCTTTATGTATCATGGGTGACCGCCCTCTTTGAGATCGTGTATATCCTGGGCTACGATATAGCGTATGTATTTTACCGGGATTTTCGAACCGTGTGGAGGACCTCCGGAAAGCGTTCCCTGCCGAAACTTCTTTGGGCATACTTTACCGAAACGTCCGTGGGCAATATTACAATCGGCGCCGTCATAATATGTAGTACTGCGGCCTATGATATCATCAATAGCATTTATTTACGCTATGGCGTTGTCAACATCAGCAACGCAGGCCTTCTTGTTTTCACCATTGCCGTCATCTTTATTCTCGCCCGGCGTTTCGGCAGCCTGTTCCGCCGGCTCGACGAAACCAACGTCTTGCTGGAAAAATCCAACATAGACCTGGAGGCTACGGTACAGAAACGGACCCGGGAACTGGAACAGCAGACCGAAGTGGCTCAGTCGGCGTCCCGGGCCAAGAGCGATTTTCTTGCCCGGATGAGCCACGAAATCCGCACCCCCCTCAACGCCATCCTGGGCCTTTCGGAAGTGGAACTCCAGAACGAGCTGCCCGGCAGAACGCGGATCAATCTGGAAAAAATTTACCATTCCGGTTCCAGCCTCCTGGAAATCGTCAACGACATCCTGGACATCTCAAAGATAGAAACGGGAAACTTTGAAATCAACCCGGCCGAATACGAATTTTCAAGCGTGATCAACGACGCCGTCCAGCTTAACATCGTGCGTATCGGTTCAAAGCCCATTGAGTTCAAGATGGAATTGGACGAAACCATCCCGTCAAAACTCTACGGTGACGAGCTCCGGATCAGGCAGATACTGAACAATCTCCTTTCCAACGCCTTTAAGTACACCGAAGAGGGTCAAGTCCGCCTGGGTATAGGCTGGGAACGAACAGGAGACGCGGCGCTGATTTGTTTTACCGTAGAAGACTCAGGCAGGGGAATCAAACAGGATGATATGGCAAAACTCTTTTCCGAATATACCCAGTTTGAGGCCGCGGCCAACCGGCGGATAGAAGGTACGGGCCTGGGCCTCTCCATCGCCAGAGGACTTCTGGAAACGATGGGGGGAAACGTCACGGCGGAAAGCGAGTACGGGAAGGGCAGTGTTTTCCGGGTTATCTTGCCCCAGGGAATTGTTGATTCTGCGCCAATAGGCAGGGAAGCGGCGGACAATCTCCGTAATCTCCGTTTTATCGAAGACCGGAACCGGAGCCGGGGGAACAGTTTGATCCGTTCATGGATGCCCTACGGGAAGGTGCTGGTGGTGGACGATCTCCAGACCAACCTGGACGTGATGGCCGGCCTCCTCATGCCCTACGGCCTCAGAGTGAATACGGTTTTGAGCGGCCGGGAAGCGGTTGAGCGCATCAGGGCGGAAGAAGTCCGCTACGACCTCGTGTTCATGGACCACATGATGCCGGAAATGGACGGAATTGAGGCGGCGCGGATTATCAGGAATGAAATTGGAAGTTCATACGCACGGCAGGTGGTAATTGTAGCGTTAACCGCCAACGCCATTGCGGGAAACCGGGAGATGTTTCTGACAAGCGGCTTTAACGATTTTATCGCCAAACCCATCGACATCAAGCAGCTTGACATGGTTCTTAATCAGTGGGTTCGGGACATGCAAAGCGAAAAAACCCTGAAAGAAGCTGAAATCCAGGCCCGCGAACGTGCGGAATCCCGAAAGCGGGACGAACCGGACGGCGCCAAAAACGGGACGGATTCCGGCAATGAAAACCGCTGGCTTTTAGAACATCCCGTGGAAGGAATAGACTTTACGGCGGCCTTGACACTCTACGGCAACTCGGGGGCGGCGCTTATCTCGGTACTCAAATCCTTTGTTGCCCACACGCCCTCTCTTATCGAAAAGATGGACGCGCATGTGGAAAACTCCCTGGCGGACTACGCCGTTGAGGTGCACGGCCTCAAGGGCGCCTGTAACGCCATCTGCGCGACGGAGAGCGCGGCCCTTGCCGGGGAACTGGAACATATGTCCAAAGAGGGGGAGGGAATGGTAAAGGCCCGGCATGGGGACTTGCGGCGGCAGGCATTGGCGTTGACCGAGGGATTGAAGGAAATGCTGGAACAACGGGAGGCAGGCCGGTCAAAAACGGAGAAGGAGTTGAGGGACGAACCGGAGCGGGAACTGCTGGTTCGGTTATCGGCGGCCACGGCGGGATTCAGCTCCAACGAAACCGAGGAAGTCCTTGGGGAACTGGAGCGGTACCGGTATGAGAAAGATGGGGATCTTATCGCCCGGCTTCGGGAACAGGCGGAGAACTTCGACTATGATGTCATGCACAAAGGGCTGAAGGAATTCCTGGATAGGGCCTGAAAGGGATGAATATAACACGTGAGCCGGTTCCAAAACCATGCGTTTTGGCGTATAGTTTAGAGAAACGCTGATTAAATAAATCAGTGCTTCCGTAGTGTCTGTCCATAACATTATAGACAGACTCTAATTAGTTTTGGGACAGGCTCTTTTACCTGTTAAAATTACATGCCGGAAAGTGCATGGAAGGAGAGCATATGGGCGAAGGAAGCAAAAAAAGAATTTTGGCGGTAGATGATATGCCCTTAACCCTTACCGCCATCAGAAACATTTTACAGAAAGACTTTGATATACGATTAACAAAATCTCCCAAAACAGCCTTTAGTATACTAAACACCGTGGATATTGACCTTATCCTGCTGGATATTGAGATGCCGGAAATATCGGGTTTTGAGTTTCTGGAACAGCTCAGGACTAACCCCGATTATGCCGCATATAAAACTATACCGGTTATTTTTATAACGTCTCATGAGACCGATGCTATTGTGAACCGGATGCTTTCAAGCGGCGCCGCGGGGTATGTAACAAAACCCGTTACCGCCGGGAATCTGCTTGAGAGAATCGCCTCGGTGTTTGCGGTCTCGCCGGATGCCGAACAACCCGCCGGGAGCCCATAACAAGTATGTCCCGGTCAACTTTTCTGTATATTTTAAGCGCCGCAAGCCTCTACGCGGGCATACACACCTTATACACCGGCGGAATGGCCGCAGCGGCAAACCGAGTGTCAAAACGGATGACAGGTTGTACCGTAATTTGTGAAGAATTCGTCCGTAAAGGAGGATATTCATTATGGTGAAAATGCTGACAGCCCATACTTTCGAGATAGAAGATACGGACGCCGCTGTCCGGGAGATTCGGGAACAACTGGACGGTCAGGGTGGCTTATTAAAAAATACCATAGGGCTTCTGTTCTGTTATCTGGATTTTATCACATTGGGGACGGCGGAGACAGTCTGCAAAGCCCTGCCCTTTGACACTCTGGGTTGTACCAGCCTGGGAGCGGCGGCGCCGGGAATTATGGGCGACATCATCCTTACCCTGACGGTTCTCACCAGTGATGACGTGGAATTCCACCCGGGCCTTTCCGATCCCCTGACGGAGGATGAGGAAAGGCGGATTGCCGGGGTGTACCGGGAACTGGCGTCGCCACTGCAAAGTCCGCCGGCCCTTATTTTTGTTATTACCCCTTCGCTGTACAATCTGGCGGGGGATATGGTGGTCGGTATTCTGGACAGGGAATCCGGAGGAGTTCCTATTTTTGGCACCGGAGCCCTGGATATGGATACGAAAATACGTACCCCCAAAACTATCTACAGGGGAACGGTATATTCCGACAGGATGCCGGTCCTGCTTTTTTCGGGCAATTTGAAGCCCCGGTTTTTTGTTGATTCTGTCTGGAAGCACAATATCCACACCCAAAAAGCCCTGGTTACTGCGGCGAAGGGAAACCGGATGATCACCGTGAATAACATCCCCGCGGCCGAATACATGAAAAAGATCGGCCTCATCACCGAAAAACGTCTTGATATGCTTTTTGTATTTCCCCTGGCTATAAACTCAAGCGCCGGCAGCCTGCCAAATCTCTTCATCATATATACCATCAATGACGATGGGAGCCTGACCTGCAGCGCCAATATACCCCAGGGTTGTACCGTGTATATCGGTTCCCCCGGCTCCGGTGAAGTCATTAACACGGCGAAAAATATTACCGGCGCGGTAAAAAAAACACCGGGCGATGCGGCATTGATCTTTTCCTGTGTTAGCCGCAGCATAATTCTGACAAATCTACAGGAAGAGATGGATGCGGTTCAGGAAGCATTGAATGATTCATATCCCTATATATTCATCTATTCGGGAGGAGAAATCTGCCCTGTTTATGATGAAAAACAGGCGGTGGTAAACCGGTACCATAATTACGCAATCATTTCCTGCGTGATGGAATCGGATCCCTCCCGCCAGTAGGAATACTAGGAAATATGCAGGATGGTAAAGGCCCGCTGTTTGGGCGGGATAAATACAAAGCAAAGAGGGTAATCCATGGTACGGTTTCTTACAGCTTTTACTTTTGAAATAGACGATCCCCAGCTCGCGGCGCAGGAGATCCTTGAACAGTTGGATACGAAACATTCGTTACTGAAGAATTCCGCAGGTCTCCTCTTCTGTTCTCTGGACTTTGTTTCTTCAGGCACAGCCGGGGAGGTCTCAAAAGCCCTGCCCTTTGATGTAATCGGCTGCACCACCCACGGTATTGCCGCGCCCGGAATGATAGGCGAAAACACGCTGGCCCTCCTGGTGTTAACCAGCGATAACGCCGTCTTTAAGACTGGCGTTTCGGATTCCCTTGACGTGGATGGGGAAGGGAGGATCAGGGATCTGTACCGGCGTTTGTCCGGGTCTTCGGAATCCCCTCCGTCTCTTATGCTGGTCTGCCATTCCAATCCCGAGTATCTCTCCGGGGACATAGTGGCGGATATCTTCAGCGGCGTATCCGGAGGGATCCCCCTTTTTGGAACCAACGCTCTGGATGAGACCTTTGAAAACCGGACGCCCTTGATTATCTATAACGGGACTTCCTATCCTGACCGGCTGGCCCTCCTCCTCGTATACGGCGTAGAAAGCCGGTTTAATATCAAATCCCTTCCGACCCTGAATCTTTACACCAAGCCGGCTTTTGTCACCGAGGTTCAAGGCAACAGGCTTATCAGTATAAACGATATGCCTGCCGTCGAATTTATGGAAAAACTCGGCATCATCTCCGGAAACAAAGTAAACGCGATCTACGGCTTTCCCCTCCTAATCGATAACCACGACGGAACCGGGCCAAAATCCTGCGCCATTCACAGCATAGAGGCCGGCGGTGTTCTGCGCTGCGGCAGCTTCATTGTCAAAGGCGCCGCATTACAACTCGTCAACCAAATGCGGGAAGAAGTGCTGCGTAACTCGGAAGAGCTTATCAACTTGATTAAAAAAGAAGAGGATACAACGAGTCATTTAATTTTTTCCTGTTTTGGCCGGAGCGTGCCCCTTGTGGATCTGAAAGAAGAAATGGAGCTGTTTCAAAAACACATGGAGGGAAGATCCTTTATGTTTGTCTATTCCGGAGGAGAGTTCTGTCCGGCGCGTGATGAACAAGGCGAAATCCGAAACTCTTTTCATCAGTTCTGCATAATTTCCGTAAGCATACGGGATGGTGGTTATGGATAATGAGACCCGGATAGCCGAGCTGGAAAATAAATACAAACAGCTCGAAAAGAAATACCGTTTACTGCTCCGTCAGCATGGGCTGGCCCAGATAACCATTGAACGTTCCAAAATGTATACCTCTTCCAAAGACAAGCTCCTGGCCGCGGTCATTAATGAAAAGGCGCGGCAGGAAAACTATTTCAATCTCCTCATGGAAAACACCCAGGAAATAATGCTCCTCCTGGATCAGGAACTGCGTTTCATCTATTGCTCCAAAACATTCCTGCGCCAGGCGGGAATATCCGGTTTCGAGCTAATAAACGATCAGGAATTCCAGGATGTGTTTTCCCGGACTATGGATAAAACGTCCCTTGAATATCTCACGGACCTCCTTCACAGATCCATAAAGGAACGCCGCTCCTATATCGAAAAACAGGTCATGGACATCGGGATGAAGTCCAATCCCCGTCATTATACGATACTTTTTATCCCTATGGTGAACGAGGATGGAGATACCCAGGGGATGCTGGTGCTGTTTCAGGATATGACCGATGTGATGAAGGCCAAGGAGCAGGCGGAATTGGCGAACATGGCAAAATCATCCTTCCTTGCCCGGATGAGCCACGAGATTCGCACCCCCCTCAACGCCATTCTGGGCCTCTCGGAGGTGGAACTGGGCAATAATCTCCCCGAAAGCACCCGGGTTAACCTTGAAAAAATATACGGTTCCGGCTCCCTGCTCCTGGAAATTGTCAACGATATTCTGGACATTTCAAAAATCGAAAGCGGCAATTTTGAAATTTATCCGGCGGGTTATGAATTTTCCGGCCTTATCAACGATACGATTCAGCTTAACATCATGCGCATTGGTTCAAAACCCATTGAGTTCAAGCTGGAACTGGACGAAACGATTCCCTCAAGGCTCTACGGCGACGAAGTACGGGTCAAGCAGATACTGAACAACCTTCTCTCCAATGCCTTCAAGTACACCGATTCAGGAGAAGTCCGCCTGCTGGTAGGCTGGGAGCGGCAGGGTGACGACGCGCAGCTGGTCTTTACCGTGGAGGATACGGGCAGGGGAATCAAGCCGGCGGATTTAGAGAAGCTCTTTTCCGAATACACCCAGTTTGACACCACGGCGAACCGGCAAATTGAGGGGACGGGCCTTGGGCTTTCCATCACCAAGGGCCTGGTGGAAAAGATGATGGGAACTATTACGGCGGAAAGCGACTACGGAACGGGCAGTGTTTTCCGGGTTACCCTATTCCAGGGAATACTGGATGAAAAGCCCATAGGCGGCGAGATAGCGGAGAAACTCCGTCGTTTCCGCTTTATCGAAGACAGAAACCGGCGGGGAAGCATCATCCGTTCATGGATGCCCTATGGGAAGGTACTGGTGGTTGACGACCTGCAAACCAATCTGGATGTGATGACCGGCATCCTCATGCCCTATGGCTTACAGGTGGACACGGTGTTAAACGGCCGGGATGCGGTGGAACGGATCAGGGCGGGAGAGACCCGGTATGACCTCATTTTCATGGATCACATGATGCCCGACATGGACGGCCTTGAGGCGGCGCGGATCATCAGGAACGAGATAGACAGCGACTATGCTCGAAAGGTTCCCATTGTGGTGTTAACCGCCAACGCCATAGCGGGGAACCGGGAAATGTTTCTGGCAAGCGGCTTTAACGATTTTATCGCCAAACCCATCGACATCAAGCAGCTTGACCTTGTTCTCAACCAATGGGTTCGGGATATCCAGAGCGAAGAGACCCTGTGGGAAGCGGAAACCCAAGCCCGGGAGCGTTCGGAATTCCGGGTGCAGAACGGATCGGGAAGCGCCAAAGACGGAATGGACAGCGAAGGCCGCTGGTTTTTGGAGCGCTCTGTGGAAGGCATCGATTTTACCGCGGCGTTGACCCTCTACGGCAATTCAGGCGCCGTGTTTATACCTATCCTCAAATCCTTTGTGACCCACACACCGCCGTTGCTGGAAAAGATGGACACCTATGTGGAGAATTCCCTTCCCGATTACGCTATTGAGGTCCACGGCCTCAAGGGGACCTGCGGCGCCATCTGTGCGGCGTCTGCCGCAGCCCTGGCGCTGGAGTTGGAATTGGCGTCCAAGGAAGGAAAGGGGGATTTCGTAAGGTCCCGGCATGGGGAACTGCGGCGGCAGGTACTGGAACTGACGGAAAAGCTCGGGGCTCTGTTTGCCGAATGGGAGGCGGAGAGACCGGCGGTAGAGAAGGAGCGGCGGGAAGAGCCCGACCGGGAGCTTCTGCGGCGTTTATCCGCCGCTACGGGGACATTCAACTCCAACGAGACCGAGGAAGTGCTGAGGGAACTGGAACGATATAGGTATGAAAGGGGGGAAGAGTTTATTATCCGGCTTCGGGAACAGGCGGAAATTTTCGACTACGATGCCATGCACGAACAACTGGAAAAATTCCTGGGCGCCGTTTGACAAGAATCCGGGAATCCGCTTCACGGAGGAGGAAGGCACTGCCGAACAACAGCGTCGTATTGTATTATCTTTCATTCTATGCCTATAATTCAGTATCAAGAATGAAGAACCCAGGAGCAAGCTCCTGGGTATCTTCGTTCTATAAGGTATGGATTGTATGCCTGGGTTCATACCCGCAAACAAAAACTGTTACGAAATTGAAACCGGAGCAAGCTCCGGGGTATGAACCCAGGCCTGCGAATCAAAAAGAACCATAAATTTACTATGGTGTACGTTTGTATTCTCCTTTGAAATATAATCTATCCTACAATTTATTCATAAGGAGCCTGTATGAAACTAAGGTATCGTTTATGCGCCATCGTTATTGCAATTTTAGTCGTTGTCGTGGGAGCCATATCAGTCATCCTACTCAACCGCGCATCTGCTATGCAGATGGACACCGCCCTGGAAAGCCAGGAACGGCTTGCCGCGGAACAAGCCCGGATTATCCAGGCGCGGTATGAAGTGTATTTAACCATTGCCAATACCCTGGCGGACGCCCTGGCCGATTATGACACCACCGATACCGGCAGGCAGCGCATTAGGTACGAACAAGCTATCAGATCCGTTGTTACTTCCGAAGAGCGGGTGGTCGGTATTTTTGCGGTCTTTAAGCCGGATACCATTGACGCGGGTATGGACGCCACTTTTGCCGGAACTCCCGGCAGTCCCGAAACCGGCCAATGGGCCCCCTGGTATACCCGGCGGTCCGGAAAAATTGAGTATCATACCTTCGATAACGTACCGGAGCAGATGGCGATCATAAACAGCCCTGACGGGCGGAAGGAAAGAATAAACAATCCGGAACCCCAAAATGTGGCGGGTACGGATACCTATGTCGTGAGGGTCAGCGTACCGGTTATTAACCGCCGGACAGACGAGGTGGCAGGCCGGATTGGGGTGAATATCAATACCGCATATACCCAGCCGGTAGTAGACAGTACCGTAAAGACCCACCTCGACATTACCGCCATGACCGTCTATTCCCATAACGCTATGATTCTCGCCAGCAGTATTGAGGGCGAAGTCGGGAGACTCCTCAGGGACGCTCAGAGTTCCCTGTATAGCGGGTATACCACAGCGGCTGAGAACGCGGTGCTCCGGGGAGAAAAATACCGGGCAACGGAATATTCCGAAAGTCTCAAGGCGGAACTGGAACTCATCGTTTATCCGTTTGCCGTGGGGGAAACCGGCACAAACTGGGCGCTGATGCTGGGGACGGCAAGGAATCTCATCCTGGAAGAAGTCAACGCCATGACCGTCTTTACCCTTATCCTGGTAATTGCGGCGGTGATCCTGGCGGCGGTGATCCTCTTCTTTGTTTCAGTCGGCATTACCAAGCCCATTGTCAACGTGGCTCTCACCCTCAAGGACATATCCGAAGGCGAAGGGGACCTGACAAAAACCGTCAACATCCATTCAAAGGACGAGATCGGCGACCTGGCCCGGTACTTTAACGCAACCCTGGAAAAGATCAAGCTCTTAATCGTCACGATCAAGAAGCAGGCAGTGACACTTTTCGACATAGGGAACGAGCTTGCCAGCAATATGACGGAAACGGCGGCGGCTATCAACGAGATCACCGCCAACATCCAGAGCATCAAGGGCAGGGTGATAAACCAGAGCGCTTCGGTAACCGAAACCAACGCGACTATGGATCAGATCACCGTCAATATCGACAAACTTTCGGACCATGTAGACCACCAGAGCAGCAGCGTTGCCCAGTCCTCTTCGGCCATTGAGGAGATGCTCGCCAATATCCAGTCGGTTACCCAGACCCTGGTCAAAAACGCGGTTAACGTCAAAGAGCTGATAGAGGCGTCCGAGGTAGGGAAAACCGGTTTACAGGGAGTAGCGGCGGACATTCAGGAGATCGCCCGGGAATCCGAAGGGCTTTTGGAGATCAACGCGGTTATGGAAAACATTGCCAGTCAGACAAATCTATTATCCATGAATGCGGCCATAGAGGCGGCCCACGCCGGGGAAGCCGGGAAGGGGTTCGCGGTGGTGGCCGACGAGATACGGAAACTGGCTGAAAATTCCGGGGAGCAGTCCAAGACCATTTCCACAGTGCTCAAAAAGATAAAGGACTCCATCGACAAGATAACCAAATCCACCGACAGCGTGCTCAACAAGTTTGAGGCCATAGACAACGGGGTCAAGACCGTCTCGGATCAGGAAGAGAACATCCGCAACGCGATGGAGGAACAGGGCGCGGGGAGCAAGCAGATACTGGAGGCCATCGGTCAATTGAACGAAGTAACCCAGATGGTCAAGGGGAGTTCCGAGGAGATGCTGGAGGGGAGCAAACAGGTAATTCAGGAGAGCAAGAACCTGGAGATGGTGACCCAGGAAATAACCAACGGGATGAACGAGATGGCCACAGGGGCGGAGCAGATCAACGTGGCGGTGAACCGGGTGAACACCATCAGCGGGGAGAACAAGGAAAACATTGATGTCCTGGTCAGGGAGGTGTCAAAATTCAAAGTGGAATAGGGGGTAATTATGGAAAATGGAAAAAAGATCATTGTTCTTGTGGATGATAATCCGGTTAATCTCAAGCTGGCCGGAAACACCTTGATGGAACGGTACAGCGTCTTTGCCGTACCAAGCGCCCAAAAAATGTTTCGGCTTCTTGAGCAGACCGTTCCCGATCTGATCCTGCTGGATGTGGTTATGCCCGAAATCAGCGGTTATGAGGCCATGGGAACACTGAAAAGCAATCCCCGGACCGCGGGTATTCCGGTTATATTTCTTACCTCCAAGACGGACACCGTTAGCGAACTGGAAGGTTTCAACCTGGGGGCGGTGGATTATATCTCCAAGCCCTTTTCTCCCCAACTGCTTTTAAAGCGGGTGGAGGTGCAGCTCCTGCTGCAATCCCAAAAGGTGGAACTGAAAAATCTGAACGAAAATCTCCAGCAACGGGTGGATGAAAAAACCGGTGAAGTTCTTGAACTGCAAAACGCGGTGCTGATTACCATGGCCAACCTGGTGGAATGCCGGGATGACGTTACAGGGGGGCATGTGGAACGGACGGAACATTTTCTGCGCCTCCTGGTGGAGGAGATGATGGAACGGAAGATATACCGGGACATTCTGGAAACCTGGGACATCAATTTATTCCTCCAGTCCTCCAAACTGCACGACGTGGGCAAGATAGCCATCAAAGACAGTGTACTCCTCAAACCGGGGCCTCTTACCAAAGAAGAATTTGAGGAGATGAAAAAACACACCGTCTTTGGCGAAACGGTTATTGAAAAAATACAGCAGAACGCCAAAGAGAGCATATTCCTGACCCACGCGAAGATCATGGCCGGTACCCACCATGAAAAATGGGACGGTTCAGGGTATCACAGGGGAATAGGGGGTTCCAATATTCCCCTTCAGGGACGGCTCATGGCTTTTGTGGATGTGTATGACGCGCTGATTTCGGACCGGCCCTATAAAAAGGCTTTCCCCCCGGAACAGGCGGTGAAGATCATTACCGAAGGGTGTGGAACCCAATTTGATCCGGATCTTAAGGACGTGTTTCTCTCGGCTTCAAAACATTTCCATTAAAAAACAAAGGCGGGAAGGAGAAGAAAAGGTATGAATGTTTTGTTTGCCTCCAGTGAGGCCTACCCCTTTTTCACTTCCGGTAAACTGGGGGATATGATTGGAAGTCTGGCTGTTGCGATGCGGCGGCGGGAGGTCAATGTCCGGGTTATCCTGCCCCTCTTCGGCGACATGCAGGAGGAATGGCAGGGACAGTTGCGGTACATTACCAACTTCAACGTTCCCGTAAGCTGGCGTAATCAATACTGCGGCCTCTTTGAATTGGTCCGGCAGGGAGTTACCTACTATTTTCTTGATAACGAGTATTATTTTAAGCGCCGGGGCTTTTACGGTTTCTACGATGACGGCGAACGGTTCAGCTTTTTTTCCCGTGCCGTTCTGGAGGCCGTCGCCTACCTTGATCCAAGCCCCAATATCATCCATTGCAACGACTGGCAGACCGCTTTGATTCCGGTGTACCTGAAACTCTATTACCAGACTGCCGGCAACAAATACGCCTATATCAAAACCATTTTCACCATTCACGATATCCAGTATCAGGGAAAATACGGACCCGAAATACTGGAGGGAACCCTGGGCATAGACCGCGGGCATTTTAACCTGGTGGAATACGATGGTATTGTAAACTATATGAAGGGGGCCATAGAAAGCGCCGGCCTGGTCAGCACTGTATCTCCCACCTACGCGGAGGAAATCCTTGACCCCTGGTACGGCTGTGGTCTGGACTCTTTTTTGCGGCTGCGGAAACACAAGATCCACGGCATCCTCAGCGGCATTGACCGGAAGCATTATAACCCCGCCACGGATGCCTACATTGCCGCCCAATACGACGCCGGCAGTTTTGAAACAGGGAAACCGCTTTGCAAGAAGGGACTGCGGAACAGCTTCGGCCTTGCGAAAAACAAAGATCCTCTTATCGGTATGGTGATCCGCTTTGAAAGCCACAAGGGGCTTGATCTTTTAATACACGCAGCGGACGAGATTCTTGACAGGGGGATGCAACTGGCGATCATCGGTTACGGCGGCGGCGTCTATGAACGGTTTTTCGGCGAACTGGCGGCCCGGCGGAGCGGTCAATGCGCCGTCCGTTTCGGTTTTCTGCCGGATCTTGCCCGGCAGGTATACGCAGGCAGCGATATGTTCCTCATGCCCAGCAAATTCGAACCCTGCGGCCTTGCGCAGATGATTGCCCTTCGTTACGGCTCCATTCCCATTGTGCGCGAAACCGGCGGCCTTAAAGATACCATTAGCGAGGGAAAAGACGGCAACGGCTTTACCTTTGTTTCCTATAATGCCGACGATCTGCGGGACGCATGTTTCCGCTCCCGTGAAGCCTGGCAGAATAAGCAGGAGTGGACGGCCCTGGTACGCCGGGCCATGCTCTGTGACTACGGCTGGGATAATCCTTCCAAACTCTACCTCGAAATGTATCAAAAAGTAATGAAACTTTAACACAGTCCGGCGGCGCCCGGGATTTTCCGTTTGTACGCCGATTCCATTCATACCCTGAAAGGAATATCCCGAAGCGCCGGCGCCCGGGAATTGGTAAATCTTGCCGGGCTAATGGAAAAAAGCCGCAGAAGCAATGAAGAATCCATACCAATTTATATCTTCATTGCTCATTATGCTGAGCCTGTTCCAAAACTAATTGACTGTGCGCTAATGCGCACGGTTTTGGAACAGCCTCTTTTGATTACATTATTTCGCGGCAGGGACAAGCCCCCGGGTATGAACCCCGCCTGTTTTTTATGGATCAATCTTCCCCAGGAGTTTTCGCAGGGGCCCAATCCGTTCCAGCATACTTGAGACCAGGGGAAAAAGCACCCTGTCGCCCTTTACCGCCTTGACAAGGCCCATGATACAGAGACCAAAGCAGAAAACACCCCCGCCGGCCACGATACCAAAGAGACTTACGGCCAGCGAAAAACCCGCATAGGGGATCGGAATAAGGAGGTATAAGATCACAAACCAGACGCCGGTGAGAAAGGCGAGAAAAAGGAACAGTTCCAGGGAACGCCGGGCATGATGCAGGGAAAGCTTCCTGTCCCCGGCCCTGCCCAAAAACGCGACGATTAAGGCGCCGGGAAGGCCGAAAAAATAGGCAATTACGGATAGTACTCTTTCGGACATGCTATATTCCTTTCAGGGTTATTGAGGCGTAGTTATGGCAGGCAACCTGGTGGTTATCCCCCGCTTCCCGCAACTCGGGGACGTGCCGGGAACATTCGGGGCCGGCGTACCTGCAGCGGGGATGGAAAACACAGCCTGAAGGAGCGTCCACCGGATTGGGCACATCCCCCTCCAGGCGTATCCGGTTTTTGGACTTATCCGAATTTATCACCGGAATGGCCGAAACCAGGGCCTCGGTGTAGGGATGGAGGGGACGGTAGAGGAGTTCCTCGGTTTCCGCCTGCTCCACGATACG
>JAITLC010000040.1 GCA_031278095.1 Treponema sp. | reverse complement strand
ATTAAATGACGCCAATCGGCGCTTCCCGATAATATTCGCTCATTTCATTATTGCACCTGTTCCAAAACTTCAGCTTTTGGAACAGCTTCCTTGGATTTAGAGAAAAAACCGGGCTTTTGCCGGTTTTTCCAAGAGCTTGTTTCACAACCCGGTTGGTTTTGAAACAAGCTCACATATACCGCATTAAAATAGCACTGATTTATTCCCGATTGAATTGAATAAATCAGTGCTTCCTTGGAAACAAAATGAAACCGTTCCGAAATTAAGCAAACTTTGGAACAAATCCAAATATACATATTTTTAACCCATCGTGTCAATAGATGGGAGAAAAATTTTTACACATAAAATTTCGAGAATGTGAAGCCCGTCCCAAAAACCGGCGTTTTGGAACAGGCTCCGTGAGAAGCCGGACTCAGCCGCCTGCTTTTTTATACACCTTCACATAATCAAAAAAAGAGAGCACAGAAAAAACCACCGAGATGCTAAAAATAACCAGGGCGGCAATCCGGAAGGACGGGACAAGGGCATCATAACCAAGGCGTCCAAGGCTGGAAGACGCCAAAGCGGCAATTCCGGTGATGATATAGGTAACGGTCTTGATCTTTCCGCCCATGCGGGCCCCCATGGCGATGCCCTTCTTCAGCATGAGGTTTCTGATAAAAAGAATGCCGAATTCCCGGTAAAGCACAACCAAAAAAAGCGCCGCCGGCAAAATTCCGTCAACGACAAAACAGAGAAAGTAGCTTGCCTGTACAAGGGTATCTGCAAAAGGATCAAAAAGCCTGCCGAAATCACTCCCTTCATTGAGTTTTCTTGCAACTATACCGTCCAGCATATCGCTTATCTCGGAAACGATAAAAAGCGCCCAGAGACAGGGTACTGTCCAGGCTGAAGTGTCTTTCAGTGACGGAAACCAATGGGGAAGGAAGTATATGACAAAGAAAAAAGGGGCCAGAATCAGTCGGATGGAGGTAATTTTGTCGGCCTTGGTCATATTTAACTATGGAGTTACGGGAAGGGCGCTGTCAAGAGAGCGAAACCCTTCCGCATCAAAAATCAGGGAGATTTCAGGCTCCCAGAGCCCGGCGGCAAGGACCTCATCAAGCCTGTTTTCGCGGCGGATGCCGAAACGGCCTTCCGTTCCGCCGGACTGCAGGTAATCATAGAAACGATCAAGAACGAGGCTGGAGGGAAAAACTGCAGAGTATACACGCTTCCCGGCATTGTCGATACCGGTGATCATACCGTGGGTTTCTCCGCCGATTACCGGATACAGGGGATCACAGGTGATATAAACCCCCTCAATGACAAGGGGACTGCCTTCATTAAGGCCTTTAATGGCCTCTTCCTGTCCCGAAAAACGGAAACTATAGTTTTTACTCCCCTCATAGCGGACATGGGCCAGGGGGACGGATCTCTCAATCAGGGGGAAACGGAGGAAAAAAAAGGCCAGCCACACCATAAGAACCCCGGCAGCCAAAAAAAGCGGAAAGGCAAACGCCCTGGGGAAGCGCGCTGCCAATGCGCAGAGAAGCACGATCGCCGCCGAGGGTAAAACAAGAGGAAAAGCGGTCAAAACCTTGCCCTGGGAAACGAGAAGGGCTGCGGTAATACAGATCAAGGTTCCGGAGAGCATGAAGAGAGCCGCCGAAACATAATGGTTTCCGGAACGGGTGGTAACATTCCTCTTGAAAAGAGAAAGGAAAAAACCGAATGCAAGTCCGGTAAAAGCGGCGGCCAGATATATCAGATCCCTGGTAAGGGGAAAACTATCAAAATCCATAAAGCTCCGAATATTTTCTTTCCAGATAATCCAGGAAAGGCTGAACGGAAAGCTCTTCCCCGGTAATTTTTTTGAGCAAGTCCCCCGGATCAAGCCTTCTGCCCCAACAGTACACGGTTTCCCCAAGCCAATTCCGAATCTCATTGAAGCGGCCCGAAGAGATCAGGACTTCAAAATCCGGTACATCCTGTCTTAGCTTTTTGCCTATCTGTAAACTGTAGAGGTTGCCTAGTGCATAACTGGGAAAATAGCCGAAAGATCCCATTGACCAGTGTACATCCTGCAACACCCCGCCGGCATCGGTTTCCGAAGCGCATCCCAGATAACGGAGAGAATACTCCCGCCACAATCCGGGCAGGGAAGCGGGATCGCATTCACCTGAGATGAGCTGTTTTTCAAGCTGAAAACGAAGGATGATGTGCAGGGCATAGGAGACTTCATCCGCATCAACCCTGATAAGCGAAGGCCGTACCCGGTTAACCGCGGCATAAAAACGCCCATCGTCAATGCCTCCGAGCCGATTGGGGAAATAACGCCGCAAAACCGGGAAGAGCCCCTTCAAAAAAGCCCGGCTCCGGCCGATGACATTCTCCCAGAAACGGGACTGGGATTCGTGAATCGCCATGGAAGCCCCTTCGGCCAGGACGCTGTTCTTCAGTTCCGGCGGCAGGCCCAACTCATAGAAGGCATGCCCCGCTTCATGGATCACCGAAAAAATACCGGACAGGGGATTGCCGGGAAAATACCGGGTGGTTATGCGGACATCATGAACGCCGAGAGTAGTGGTAAATGGATGGGCGCTGATATCCAGTCTTCCCCGTTTGCGATCAAAGCCCAGATAATCCAGCAATTCCCGGCTGAAACGCGCCTGTGTTTCGGGATCGTAAGTGGTTTCCAGAAACGAAACATCCGGTTCAGGACGGGAACGGATCTTCTCCAGAAGCGAAGAGAGACCTTCCTGAAGGGGGCCGAAAAGGGCGTCTGCCTTCTCCGCCGTCATGGCAGGTTCATAGATATCCAATAAGCCGTCGTAGGCTGTATTTCCTTCAAAGCCCCAGTAAGCGGCCTTTTGCCGGGCAAAATCGATCATGGCTTTTAAATGGGGAAGAAAAGCCTTAAAGTCATTGTTCTTGCGGGCGGAGACCCAGGCCGCCTGGGACAAGGCCCCCGCGGCGGCTTCGGCGCGTACAAAATCCGGGGGAAGCTTTACCGACTTATCGTAGATCCGGCGCATAAGTTTGATAAAATCCCGTTCCATACCGGGAAGCCCTTCGTCCCCCGAAGGATTGGCGCTGTCCGAACCCAAGGCCGCCAGAGTCTCCCCGGTTTCCGCCCTGATGAACCTTTCGTGATGCAGCCCTTCCAGATAGGCCAGTTGCCCGGAACGTTCTTCCACCCCCAGAGGAGGAAGATAGGTCTCCTGATCCCACTGAAGCAGCGCCGCCGACCTTTCAAGGTACCTGCATTCCCGGTCTATCTCATGAAGTTTTTGTAACGAATCAGCCATGCTCATACACAAGCCGCTCCTTGCGGCACAGTACAACCATCTTCCTTACGCTCGGGGCCCGAAACATTCCGCCGGGCGGACAAAAGTGAGCGAAGATTCCCCTCGGGAGGAATACATGGCTCTATTATACGAGGCCGTTTCAAAATGTCAAATTTCGAAACGACAGCCTTGGATTTGAAAATCGGATTAAGACCGGCTTTCCAGGAGCGTGTTCCTAAACTTCAGATTCCGGAGAAATCTGCGGTTTCTGAACAACTCCGCTATCCGTTAAGGCATGACATTGTATTCCTGCACTACCTGAATTTCGGACTGTACGTTCTCCACACCGGGAACCTCCCGTGTGGCTGCCAGGGCGGCTTCCACCAGAGACTGGGAATTGGTAACGCCATAAATAAGAACCTTCCCTGAGGATACGGAGGTTTCCAAAAAATGAATCGGGATTTCCTTCTCATAGAGGAGGTGATGCTTTACAAGCTGACCGAGGATAAGTTCTCTGATGCGGGCTTCGTTCCGGGCCTCCGTCTCTTCGTTTATGCTTTGTTCCCAAAGATGTTTTATGATCTCGGCGCAGACCACCGGATGCAGATGACCGGTATTGAGCGAAAGATGGTAATTCCCGGGATCTTTCCAGTCTGTATCAAAGAAATACCGGTGGAAACCTATACGGTCATGATCGCTCTGTTCAGCAATCTGCCGTCCGCGCCTGTCATCGCAGTGGAAGTAACTCTTTACCCGCTCAATGCGGATATCAATGGGGGCAACCAGGAAAACCGAAAGCACGCCGGGGACATTCTTCAACATGACGCTGGCGCCGCGGCCTATAAAGACGCAATTACCTTCGCCGGCTTCAGTGAGAACTGCGGTTTTAAGGTAGTGAAGATAGTCGTCCCTATCCTGGGAAAGAGATGCCCAGAAAGAAGGCTTCTTTTCGTCATACTTTTCGAATTTATGACTTTCTACCCCGTATCCCTTGATCCGCTCCTCAAGAGCATACTTATCGACAAAACGATAGTCCAATATTTTTGCCAGCTCATGGGCGGTTTCATCTCCCAAAGCGGCCAATTCACGGGAAATAGTCACGATGGCCATAAAAGCCTCCTTAAAATGGAAATCGTTTCATGTGAGCCTGTTCTAAAATCCGATGATCCGGCAGGATCGTAATTTTGGAACAACAGCCTTAGATTTGAGCTTGGTCCGAAACCAACCGGGTTTTGGAACAAGCGTACTTACCATCCATTACAAATAGTAACCGCTTCCCGGCGAATTGTCAAAATTGCCCGGCTTTGTTATAGGCTCAGTTTACTAAAGCCGGAAATGGAAGTATCTTACAATATTATGGAAACTGAATACAAAAAGCTTGTCTGGACTGAAGAAAAGTGTAGAGAAATTTTCCGCTGTCCGGTATTTTCTCTAGACGAAGTCTCCAGTCTTTCCCCGGATAAGGAATCAAAAACCTTTACGGTGATGAATGCCCGGGATTGGGTCATGGTAATCCCCGTGCTGGATACGCCCCGGGGAAGACGCTTTGTTATGGTACGGCAATGGCGTCACGGCGCACGGGAATTGAGCCTCGAATTTCCGGGCGGGGTACTGGAACCGGGGGAAGACCCGGCTGAAGGAGCAAAACGGGAACTCCTGGAAGAAACAGCTTACATGGCAGCGGATCTCCAGAAAATCGGAGAATTTAACCCAAATCCGGCTATCATGTCCAACAAAATATATTTTTTTGTCGCCAAAAACCCGGAAAAAACCGGAGAACAGGATCTGGATGATGATGAATTTGTAAAGGTGGAAAGCGTCGGCGCCCAGGATGTGTTCCACAAACTCGGCGCCCCTCCCTATATTCATGCGCTTATCGGCTCCGCCCTGGTTCTCTACATGCAAAGCGCCGCATCGGAGAGGGACTATACGCCGGATAATCTTCAATAAAAACGGTTGATGCCGTTTAAAAATGCACGTTTTGTAACCGGGGAACCGAAGGTTCCTTGGCGGAAAGCTACAGGACCTGTTCGAGTACCAACCGGGTTCTCGAACAAGTCTAATGTATCCACATTATAGACAGACACTATTTTGTCACTAACTCAGCGTAAAGGCTCGTAAGATCTGCCTGAATCCCACATACCCTGACGGGTTTCTCCACGGATGCTGGGAATATCCAGAATCATACCGGGCTCAATAAGATCCGGATTATCCGGCTGGGGCATTCTGGTCTTATTTGCGTTATAAATGAGCCTCCATTTGGTTGGGTCCCCATAGGCCCAGGGTCTCCCGGCAATGTTCCAGAGGCAGTCTTTGGAAACCGCCCAGGGCCTTACCGTGTACCGAGCCGGCAGCGGGGTCTGAGTCTGAGACTGAGAAGGCTCCGGCTGTTCCGTGACGGTCTTAGCAGGGGCCGTTACATAGGCCAGGACGTTTATGACCCTGCGCGCCTTTTCTGCAGCGCTTTCCCATTTTTCCGCCTTTCGGTCTTCCAGGCTGGCATTGTAGTAATCCTGAGCCTGTGCATACTCACTGGGATAAT
>JAITLC010000157.1 GCA_031278095.1 Treponema sp. | reverse complement strand
TGAGACTATCGGCTGTACCACCCATGGCATTGTCGTACCCGGCGCCATGAGCGAAGTAATGCTGGTAGTGGCGGTACTTACCAGTGATGACGCTTTTTTTAAAACAGGCGTCTCTGATTTGCTTGAGAGGGAAGGAAAAACGCGGATCAAGGAACTATACAAACGCTTATCCGGCTCCCCGGTATCTTCTCCGTCTCTGATGTTTGTATGCCATTCCAATCCCGGCTGCCTTTCCGGGGACGAAGTGGCTGATATTCTTAATCGTGCATCCGGGGGAACGCCTGTCTTTGGAACCAAGGCCCTTGCCGAGACCTTTGGAAGCCGGACGCCCATGGTGATCCATAACGGAACAGTCTATTCTGACCGGCTGGTTCTCCTCACGATATGCGGTTCCGTGGAAAGCCGATTTGCCGTCAAATCCCTCCCGGCAATGAATTTTTACAGCCAGCCGGCGCTTGTTACCGGGGCGCAGGACAACAAGCTCATCAGCATAAACAATATACCTGCCGTCGAATTTATGGAAAAGCTCGGCATTATCTCCGAAGGCAAAGTAAACGCAATATACGGATTTCCTATCCTGATTGATAATAACGACGGAACCGGACCGAAATCCTGCGCCATGCATAGCATAGAGGATGGCGGCGTCATACGTTGCGGCAGCACCATTGCCAAAGGCGCCACATTCAAACTCGTTAACCAGATGCAGGAGACTGTGTTGGAGAGTTCGGAGCAGTTCCTCGAATCGATCAAGAAAGAAAGTGGAAAAAAGATTCATTTTATTTTTTCCTGTTTTGGCCGGAGCGCGCCTCTTGTGGATCTGAAGGATGAAATGAAGCTGTTCCAAAAATATATGGATGGAACATCCTATGTGTTTATCTATTCCGGCGGCGAGTTTTGCCCGGTGTATGATGAGCGGGGCGGAATTCGTAACCGTTTTCATCAGTTCAGTATAATTTCTCTAAGTTTTTAGGACGGTTTATGATGGATGACGGTTTACGGGCCCGAATAAGGGAACTGGAAGATAAAAACAAACAGCTCGAGAAGGAATACCGTTCTCTTGCCCGCCAGCACGAAATAGCCAAGATAACCATCGAACGTTCCAAAATGTATATATCTTCCAGAGACAAACTCCTGGCAGCCGTTATCAATGAAAAGGCAAAACAGGAAGAATATTTTAGCCTCCTCCTGGAAAACACCCAGGAAATAATGCTCCTCCTGGATCAGAAGCTAAATTTCATCTATTGCTCCAAAACATTCCTGCGCCAGGCGGGAATATCAAATTCCGAGATGATAAATGATCAGGAATTCCAGGAGGTGTTCTCCCGGATCGCGGACAAGGCTTCCTTTGAATCTCTCACGGAGCTCCTTCACAGATCTATAAGGGAACGCCGCTCTCATATAGAAAACCAGATCATGGACATCGGGATGAAAGGAAATCCCCGGTATTACACGATACTCCTCATCCCCATGGTGAATGCGGAAGGAGACACCCAGGGGATGCTGGTGCTGTTTCAGGATATGACCGATGTGATGAAGATCAAAGAACAGGCGGAACAGGCGAACAGGGCGAAATCATCATTCCTGGCCCGGATGAGCCACGAGATTCGCACCCCCCTCAACGCCATCCTCGGTCTTTCGGAGGTGGAACTTCAGAACGATCTCCCCAACGGCACCCGTGTCAATCTTGGGAAGATATACAGCTCCGGTTCCCTCCTCCTGGAAATTGTCAACGATATTCTGGATATTTCGAAAATCGAAAGCGGCAGTTTCGAAATCTTTCCCGCAGGCTACGAATTCTCCGGCCTCGTGAATGACACGGTTCAGCTTAATATCATACGGATCGGTTCAAAGCCCGTCGAATTCAAACTGGAAATCGAAGAAACAATCCCTTCAAGACTCTACGGCGATGAAGTGCGGGTCAAACAGATCCTCAACAATCTCCTCTCCAATGCCTTCAAGTACACCGATAATGGAGAAGTCCGTCTGTTAATAAGCTGGGAGCAACAGGGAGATGATGCCTGGTTAAGTTTTACCGTGAAGGATACCGGCAGGGGGATTAAAAAAGAAGATTTGGAAAAGCTCTTTTCCGAATACACCCAGTTTGACACGGCGGCGAACCGGCGGATTGAAGGGACGGGACTGGGCCTGTCCATCACCAAAGGGCTGGTAGAGAGAATGATGGGGACTATAACGGTAGAAAGCGAACACGGCAAGGGCAGCACTTTCCGGGTTGTCTTGCCCCAGGGAATACTGGACGAAAAGCCCATCGGCGGGGAAACGGTTGAGAATCTCTGCAATTTCCGGTTTATCGAAGATCGGAGCCGAAGCCGGGGAAATACCCTTATCCGTTCCTATATGCCCTATGGGAAAGTATTGGTGGTGGATGATCTTCAAACAAACCTGGATGTGATGACCGGTCTTCTTATGCCCTACGGCCTCAAGGTGGATACCACGATAAGCGGGCAGGAAGCGATAGAGCGTATCCAGACAAGGAAAACCAGCTACGATGTGGTATTCATGGATCATATGATGCCCGAAATGGACGGGGCCGAGACCACCCGGAAGATTAGAAACGAAATCGGCACCGATTACGCCCGGACCGTACCCATAATCGCCCTTACCGCTAATGCTATTGCCGGAAGCCGGGAAATGTTTCTGGAAAATGGTTTTAATGATTTTATCCCCAAACCCATCGACATAAAGCGGCTGGACACGGTTCTTAACCAGTGGATCAGAAACAAGCAAAGCGAGGAGACATTAAAAGAAGCGGAAAAACAGGCAATGGAGCGGATACAAGGGCCGAACCCTTCTGCAGAAAATGACGCGGAGGGAATGTGGCTTTTGGAACACCCTGTAGAGGGGATAGATTTTACGGCAGCCCTGGTGCTTTACGGAAACAGCGGAACCGCGTATCTGCCTATCCTCAGATCTTTTGTCTCCCACACGCCGCCGCTTCTGGAGAAGATGAGTGAAGATCTGGAAAAATCGCCATCTGATTATTTGATAGAGGTTCACGGACTCAAAGGAACCTGTAACGCCATAGGCGCAGTAGAAACAGGGGCCCTGGCCCGGGAACTGGAATTTGGGATGAAAGAAGGGAATATAAAAATGGTAAAGTCCCGGAACAGGGAACTGACGGAAAAAGCCAGGGGACTGACAGAAGGATTAAAGAGACTGCTTGATGAATGGGAGGCAAGCCGGCCGGCGGAAAACAAAGAAAGACGGGCAGAACCTGACAGAGAACTGTTAAAAAAATTGTCGGAAGCCACGGCGGCGTTCAATTCTAATGAGACGGAGGATGCGTTGGGAAAGCTGGAACAATACCACTATGAGAAAGGGGAGGAACTCATCCGATGGCTTCGGGAACAGGCGGAAAATTTTGACTATGACGCCATACACAAGCGGCTGGCAGCATTACTGGGCGGGTAGCCGTGATATGCATGGATTAAACCCTCCGTACAAACAAAAAAAGTCTGGCAACTTTCTACTTTCCCGCCCCTTGGAGAGGCAGTATCATCGACGTGAGAAGGCTTAACTGCCGAGTTCGGAATGGGATCGGGTGTTACACTTCCACTATTGTCACCAGACATTATACACATGTCATTTGGAAAAGGCGCGCTGAAACCCGCCAGGGTTTCAGCGCGGGAACAATAATATGGTCAAGCCTCACGGCAGATTAGTAGTGGTCGGCTGAACACGTTACCGTGCGTAGACCTCCACCCTATCAACCAGGTAGTCTTCCTGGTGCCTTCAGGGGGGTTATACCCCCGGGGATGGTTTATCTTGAGGCGGGCTTCCCGCTTAGATGCCTTCAGCGGTTATCCCGTCCGAACGTAGCCACCCAGCGCGTGCCACTGGCGGGACAACTGGCATACCAGAGGTTCGTCCATTTCGGTCCTCTCGTACTAAAAACAGCTCCTCTCAACCATCCTTCGCCCATGGCAGATAGGGACCGAACTGTCTCGCGACGTTC
>JAITLC010000126.1 GCA_031278095.1 Treponema sp. | reverse complement strand
GTGTAGTAAAATAGACGAGTTCATGAGGCTTGCCGGGGGAAAGACGGGGATAATATTGGCAAAGCAATTATGCTGCGTATTACCGCTGTTATTTGAGCTTGTTCCAAAAACTGCAGTTTTGGAACAGCCTCATTTAGGAGAAGTGCAACAGGTTCCTAGGGAAACGCCGATTAAATGACGCCAATCAGCGTTTCCCTGTGTATGTGCTCATTTCATTGCGCACATACCGCATTAAAGCAGCACTGATTTATTCTCGATTGAATAAATCAGTGCTTCCCTAGAACCGCAGTTTGACTTTGGCATTAAGATTAAAAAAGGAACCTGTGCCGCTTCCCGGCGGCAGGGGCCCCAGTTCACCCCTGTTCCCGTCCCCCCGGAAGAGATCGCTGTCCATGGGCATCTGCGTGGAAAGGCTCAGGGTAAGGCCCTGAAAAAGATCGTGTTCCGCACTCAGCATTGGGGTAAAGGAGAGATCATCGAAGCCTGAAGCCAGAGAAGCCGTGAAGCTTGTATAATCGTTGAGCATATAGCTTAGCGAAGTCAACAAATAGTTTTCATTTGAAAGTCCAAGGACGTTTCCGCTGTTGATCGAGGTTGATGAGGCCGCCCCGTTATAGAGGTATTCGGCCAGAGCAATAAATTTTCCATCACAAAAAGAATAATCAAAACCTGCCCCTGCGGAAAGGCCGTCCACAGAAGCCCCGGTTTCGGGGTTTGCAGTGTAAAGCATGTCGAAGACCCAGCCGAGGATCATGTCCGCCTTGACCGAAAGACCGGCCCGGTGGAGACCCTGAGCCGAACCGGGCCGGGGAGATTCGGCGGCGTAGAGGGCCTGAACACTGAACGTCTCCCAGTGCCGTTCGGCGGAAAGGCCTCCCAGACCTCCGGAGCCGTCTGCCGCAAAAGGGTTCTTTGGGGCAGCGCCGAAAAAGAAGAGTTTTGTCTCGTCCGGCAGGTGCCAGGACAGGCCCGCTCCCAGCACGCCGCGGGGCCGGGAGTCGGGGAACAGGGGATTCTTGGGATTGAGGAAGTCCGAAGAACCCCATACTTGACCGTAACCGAAGGGGATGCGTATGAGGCCGCCGTCAAAATCAAGGCTCTCCCCATTGATGCGGAAGTAGAGCCGTTCAAGTTCCATCCCTGCAATGTAGTTTTCCCCGCTCACATAGGATGAGGGCGCCAGGCCTTCCTGCTCCTGGTAGAGTCCCCAGGCGGAAGCGCTTTGGGCCGGATAGCCTGCCGCAGCAATGAAGTTGAGGGCCCCGTAAAAGATAGCCCGATCTCTCAGCCGCGCCTGCAAACGGAGGTTGGCGTATTCTTCAAGCCCATAGTAGAACCGGGAGGCATCACCCGCCCCGGCCCCCATGGTAACACCGGAATCCAGAACCCCGGACACGGAAATTCTCCCGGCATCCTGAGCAAAGAGCGCCTGACTCAGGCCCGCAAAACCGGTAGACACCGCGAGAAAAAAAACACCGGCCTTCCTGACGAATTTCCACATGTCTTCACTCTTCATATTATTTTACACCCCTCCTTATCTTCATTAGGGAAGCATTTTGCAGGACTTGTTCGAGAACCAGCCGGATTCTTGAACAAATCTGTTAGCGCTCAAGGTTTCTCGTACTGAACACCGAATCTGCAATGGGCTTATCCATGATCACATTCCGCATGATCATGGTAGTTTTACTATTTTTCCGCAAAAGGTCGCGGATCTCAATTTCCACGGGAAAACGGCGGCCGCCAAGAACTTCCACCCTGACCAGATTGTATTCCTTCAGCTTTGCACCGGAGAGGGCAAAGAGTTCATAGTGTATACAATCGCCGGTAGATTTTTCCACCCATATCTTCCGTTTGGGATAGCTTTCCGTCCTCTTTTTTGCGCTGAGGTCGAGAAGCCAGCAGTCTCTCCCTTCCCGGGTTTCGGAACCGGCGACTGCCGCATTGTAGCGTGCCGAAAGTTTTTCGTTTTCGATGGTGTCCTCATAACTCATGTCGGAACCCATCATCGACTCTTTCAACATGTGGCCGGAAATGAGCATGACTTCTTCCGTGTCAGGGGAGTACACATAAAGCCTGCTGCCCTTCTTGAGATACTTAGTTCCCCTGTCTTCGGGATTCACAAACTCGATAAAACTATCGCTGTTCTCCCGCGCCCAGGCCTTCATTGTCTTGACATAGCGCCGGTTCTGGTACTCAATGATCATGCCGCCTTCATACTCGATGGTAGTAAAGATTTCGTTGTTGTCGATGCGGTCAAGCAATTCCTTTGCAGACGGCGTTTGCGCAAAAACCGCCGGAATGCCCGGAAATAATACAGACAAAGCTATTAACAAAACTATTCTTTTCATAGCAAAGCTCCTGCGATAAAATGTCGTAAATTTGAGCCGCCCAAAACCCGGTATTTTGGAACGGCCTCATTTGACTGCGAAACCGAATGGAACCCCTGGTTCCTAAGCCAAATAAAGAATCCCTCTTCTTTTTCGACTTATCCGGCTGAGGTAAAAAATCTAAAAAACCCTCATCTTCTCAATGCCTCCACCGGTTCCACAAACGCGCTTTTAAGCGAGGGGAACAGCGTACATATGGACGCGATTATTACGCCGAAGAAGAAGCCCATGGCAAGGATGCCGGGACCGAATTCCAGAAACAGGGTGCCGGATGCGGGGAACTCCTTAAAGCCGCCGCCCATCATGGCGTTAAAGTC
>JAITLC010000089.1 GCA_031278095.1 Treponema sp. | reverse complement strand
ACGCTGTCTTCCTTGGCCCTGGTGATGAGTTTTTCGGCGGTCCGGCGGATTTCCAGGGCCTTGGCTTTGGTGGTTCTGATCCTCTCGTGCCGGAAAAGAGAAGTAACCATATTGCGATGCAGGGCCTTCCGGTGAGCCGCCATGCACCCCAGGGGATTAAAGCCTCTTCTATGCTTCATCATCTGTTTCCTTTTGGGACGTAACCCTGACGGCGTTTTTCAGCACATTCATATCGGTTATTCCCAGGCTTAAATTCCACTCCTTGAGTTTTTCCTTGATTTCCTGGAGGGATTTCTTTCCGAAATTTCGGGTTTTGGCGATGTCATCCTCGGTTTTCCGGGTCAATTCGCCTATGGTTTTGATATTCGCGTTCTTAAGACAATTTGAAGACCTGACGGAAAGCTCCAGCTCCTCCACCGGGGTATTGAGGATCTGGCGTATCCGCTCGTCATCCTCGTCAAAATCATCCTCGATCCCCAGGTTATTTTCATCAAAATTGATGAACACCGAAAAATGATCCTTCGCTATCTTTGCCGCTTCCGCCAGGGCCTCGTCGGGCTTGATGGTTCCGTCGGTCCATATTTCCAGCACCAGTTTATCATAATCGCTGCGCTGCCCCACCCTGGTAGGCTCAATCGCAAATTTAACCTTCCTGACCGGCGAAAAGATCGCATCTACGGGAATAGTGCCAATCACTTCGATATAGCGTTCGTCTGTCTCCGCGGGAATATAGCCGCGGCCCAGATCGATCTGAACTTCAAATTCCAGCCTGGCGTTATCCGTCAGGGTCATGATATGCTGCCCGGTACTCAGGATTTCCACCTGGCCGGGTCTGGCAAAATCGTTGCTCTTGACTTCGGTCTTCCCGGACCATTCGTAAAGCAAAGTATCCTGTTCCACATCCTCAGGCAGCCTGAGCCGGATCTGTTTGAGGTTATTAATCACTTCCAGGGTGTCCTCCACGATATTCGGGATCGTCTCGAATTCGCTGGACACATGGTGGGCCACTCCGTCTTCGTCGTAAGAGGTAATCTTCAGCGCCGATATGGCATACCCCTGAATCGAGGAAAGGAGAACCCGCCGCAAGGTATTCCCCACCGTCGTACCGAACCCCGGTTCGAAGGGAGCGGCGATAAATCTGCCGTAATTCTGCTTAAGTTCGCCGTGCTCAAAAGTAATACCTTTCGGACGTTTGAATCCTTTAAGGAGGTTCTTACGGGCCATTTAGACTCCTTGATCTTTCCATAAAGAAAGACTTATTTAGAATATAATTCTACAATCATCTGTTCCCTGATATCCGCGAGATCCGTTATATCGCTGCGCCGCGGTATGGCAAGAAACTTCCCTTTCATAGCGTCGGGATCCAGTTGAAGCCAGGGCATCACCCCGGATTTGCCGAATTCCTTCAGCGCCTCCTTGATGATTACCATGTTTTTACCGGATTCGCCAACTTCGATAACATCCTCCGGCTTCACAAGACTGGAGGGTATATTGACTCTTTTCCCGTTAACCTTGACATGGCCGTGAAGCACAATCTGCCGGGCCTGACTCCGGCTTGTGGCAAAACGCAGCCGGTACACCACATTATCCAGCCGCCTTTCCAGGAGGGTAAACAAATTCTCACCCGTGATACCGGGCATACGCAGCGCCCGTTCAAAAAAGAGGCTGAACTGCTTTTCCAGCATACCGTAAATTCTCTTGAGCTTCTGTTTTTCCCGGAGTTGAACCCCGTAATCGGAACGCTTTCCGGGGCGGAGCTTGGGATCTTTACCGGGAGCGGCCCGCTTCTTATTGATAGGGCACTTGTCGCTCTTGCAGCGATCCCCCTTGAGCATCAATTTTTTCTGCTCCGCCCGGCAGAGCCGGCAGACAGGACCGGTATATCTTGCCATACTTCTTTCTTCTCCTTGCTGTACCGCGTGTTATAGAACCGCTATATACGGCGGGTTTTCCGCGGCCGGCAGCCGTTATGCGGAATCGGGGTAACATCGTTGATAGATTTTACCTTAATACCCAGCACGCCGAGCTGCCTTATCGCCGATTCCCGGCCAATTCCGGGGCCTTTGACATACACATGCACTTCCCGAAGACCGGCCTGCATGGCTTTCTGGGCCGCGGTCTCGGTTACGGTTTGGGCCGCGAAGGGGGTCGATTTTTTCGCGCCCCTGAAGTTCAAGCCGCCGGAACTGGCCCAGGAGACGGCGTTTCCCATAAGATCGGTAATAGTTACGATGGTATTGTTAAAGGTCGCCTGGATATACACATTCCCTTCGTATACGGACTTTTTCTCTTTTTTCTTTTTTGCTGTACCAGCCACATTTCCTCCATATCCAAAAATTCCAAGAATCTAAAAACATCTGAAAACGGCAAATCGTTTTCTATTTCTTCTTACCTGCCACGGTCTTCTTCTTGCCCTTCCGGGTACGGGCATTGGTCCTGGTGCGCTGACCCCGCAGGGGCAGGCCCTTGCGATGCCTGAGCCCCCGGTAACAGCCGATGTCCATGAGCCGCTTGATGTTCAAGGCAACCTCGGTACGCAGCCGGCCTTCGACTTTATAATCGCTTTCCAGGATATTCCTGAGCTCGTTAAGCTCCTCCTGGGAGAGATCGTTAATCGGCCGCATGGGATCGATCTTTGCCTTGGCGCAGATTTCATCGGCGCTGGATCTTCCCACGCCGTAGATATAGGTCAAAGCAATATTCACATGTTTATTCGGGAGGTCAACCCCCACAAGACGCGCCATCTTAACTCCTAACCCTGCTTTTGTTTATGCTTTGGATTCTGACAAACGATACGGACAATCCCGTTCCGTTTTATC
>JAITLC010000074.1 GCA_031278095.1 Treponema sp. | reverse complement strand
CCCCCCCCCCCCCCACTAAGTTACTATAATACAAAGAGTTACACAACACTTTCATCACTCCGCCAATTTTTTGAACAGCTCTTCAAAGAGCCTGTCCCGGTTGATATGGTACACATAACGGAAAAGATGACGGCGGGGATCGACGCTCCAGTGGTGATCGTATTCGGGAATGGGGCTGGGCTCCAGCCTATCCTGCATAAAATCACCGTCGAGAAGCCAGCCCACCGTACATACGTCCCAGATAACCCTTGTCCAGGCGGGGATGCCCGAATCGTGAATGGCGGCTTTTGTCGTTACATCGACAAGGTAATCGCACAGTTCGTTTTTACCCCGCAGCCAGTGTTCCAGTTCAGGGCCGCTGGTTGCAAATTCCGTTACCACCCCGTTACAGGGAAGCTGCACCAAAGCGGCGCCGCAGCCGAAGACGACCCGGGCAGCGGCCACATCCTGGCTAAGGTTAAACTCCACATTGTTGATCCAGTGCAGGGCATTGCCGCCAAGCCAGATGATGACGATCTTGTCGATAATCTCAGGCTTCATGAGGATTGCAGAGGCCACATTGGTAATGGCCCCGATGGCAATGACATAGAGGGGCTTGTCCGGGGAATATTTCATCGCCAGATCCGCCAGATCCCGGGCCGCTTCGGAATCTACAGGCTCCGTTTCCGATGGGAGGTATGTTGCCGAACCCCGCTTCACCAGGGGCGTAAGGTCGTCCCGTTTCATCAGGGCAAGCACATTGAAGATCTCCTTATAGCTCTTTTCCATGCCGTCCGCAGGGCTTAAAGAATTCTGATTATAGAAGGGCGCCGCATAGATCCCCTTGAGGACGAGTTTTTCCGGGGACTTAATCAGAAACGCCAGGGCAAACTGATCGTCAATCTCGTTGTAGGTGTCGGTATCGATGATCACGTCCGCCTTGCCGGCAGGCTTTTTTAGACGGCGGATCAGCCCTTCGTTTGCCGCTTCTCCGGGACCCTTAACGCTTACTACGTCCCTAATCTGTTCATACTCCGTAAAATTGAATCCTTCCATACGTAACAATCCGTCCTTTGCCTCTTCCGAATGAAAACAATTGAGGCTGTTCCGAAAAAACCTGAATTACGGAACAAGCTCAATTTAGTAAATGTTTATAAATTTTACTAAATATTTTTCTTTTTAGTCTATTAACTATATAACCAGTTATTAATGATTGTCAAGCGAAATTTGAGATTTTTTTTGAATTTTATATGAAATAAACTTGTTCCAAAACCCGGTTGGTTTTGAAACAAGCTCTTGGAAAAACCGGCAAAGGCCCGGTTTTTCCTCTAAATTTAAGGAAGCTGTTCCAAAAGCTGAAGTTTTGGAACAGCTTCAAATTTGTATTTTAACAAAATAAATGCTTAAATAGTAACTAAAATTTACTAGAATAGACCCTTCTTTTATTGACAAGCTCCTTCTCTGCACTATACAATGGAATATGTGTCCCTTTCTTGGGGCCACGAACTTACGTTTCTGTAGTATATACGCCGCAAGGAGCGGCTTGTGCATGGCTACCCGGATCACAGACATCGCAAAGGCGGCGGATGTTTCTCCCTCGGCCGTTTCCCTGGCCCTGAATAACAAGTCGGGTGTATCCGGAGAAGTAAGGCAGCGGATCATGGATATAGCCAGGGATCTGGGCTACCGTTCCGTCTCTTCAGGCTCCCGGCAGGCGGGGAACATCACCATCAAGCTTCTCAAGATTGCCAAACACGGTCATATTGTAAACGAAAGGCATAACGCCTTCATCACCGAATATCTTGAAGGTATCGAACGGAGAACCAAGAGGCATAACTACAAGCTGGAGGTTTCCTTCTTCAACAAGACGCCGGTGGAAGAGATAGTCGATATGGAACTCCGTTCCCAGGATCAGGGCAAGGCCGGCGGGCTTATCGTTTTGGGTACGGAACTCTCCGCCCATGAACTCAACTTCTTTACAGTCCTTTCCCGGCCTATGGTATTCATCGATACCTACTGCCCCCTGGCGGTCTTTGACTGTATAGACATGGATAATACGGACGGGGTTTTCCGCTCCATACAGTATCTCTACCAGATGGGGCACCGGAGCATAGGGCTTATAAAATCCAGCTACGGGACACAGAATTTCAGAATGCGGGAAGAGGGTTTCCGGGAGGCCATGGATTATTTTTCCCTGCCGGTGCAGGAAAAATTCATTATCAGCATTGATCCTGCCTACGAACAGGCAGCGGCCGACATGGATCGTTTTCTTGATGAAAACAGGGGCGTCCATCTTCCAAGTGCATTCTTCTGCATGAACGATATTATTGCCTACGGCTGCATGAGGGCGCTGCGGGAAAAGGGTTTCCAAATTCCTGATGATGTCAGCATCACCGGTTTTGACGACCTTCCCTCCAGCAGCATCACCGAACCTCCTCTGACATCGATCAGGGTTTCTACGCAGCAGATAGGGGAACGGGCCCTGGAACGGCTTTCCGGCAGAATAAACGGCACGATAACAGGGCAGCCTGAAAGGATCCTTGTTTCCGGAAAATTAATGATCCGCAGCAGCGTAAAACAGTTATAAGGAAAGGCTGTTCCAAAATATCAGATTTTGAAACAAGCTCAGGAGTGTTTATGAAATTCCTTGTTTTCGGCTCCCTCAACATCGACCTGATCTTTTCGGTGGATCATATTGTCTCTCCGGGAGAAACCATCAACTCAAGCGCATTGGAACGGAGTGCGGGGGGCAAGGGAGCCAATCAGGCGGCGGCTCTTGCCAAGGCGGGAATGGAAGTGTATATGGCCGGCAAGATCGGAAACGACGGGGACTTTCTGCTGGAACTGCTGCAGTCCTACGGAGTGTGCACCAATCATATCATGCATTGGGAAGGGGCCACGGGGCAGGCTCTGATCCAGGTGGATAAAACGGGACAGAATTCGATTGTACTCTACGGCGGCGGAAACGCGGCCCTTAAGGATTCGGAAGTACCGGCAATTATTTCAGCCTTCGGCGCAGGGGACATTGTTCTCCTGCAGAACGAGATCCCCGTCTCCGCTGCGGTAATGAGGACGGCCAGGGAGAAGGGCATGAGGGTGTGTCTCAACCCTTCCCCGTTTGATGAACAAATCATGGAGTTGCCCCTTGAATTGGCGGATATTCTCTTTGTCAACGAGATTGAAGCGGCAGGGCTGACAGGCTTGCCTGCTTCGCAGGATTTTGAAACGGTTCTGGAAAAACTGGCCGTCCGCTTCCCAAAAACGGAGATAATTCTTACCGCGGGCAAGGAAGGCGCCTTCTACGCCCTGGGAACCGTACGGGCCAGGGGGAATATAGTCGATCTTCCCGTTGCGGACACCACAGGCGCCGGAGATACCTTTTCAGGCTTTTTCCTTGCAGCCAGAGAACGGGGCTGCGATGTAACAGAATCTCTGCGCCTTGCCTGTAAGGCCTCTTCCATAGCCGTTTCCCGCAAGGGCGCCATGGCCTCAATGCCTTTTGCCGGGGAAGTGTTTTAGAAGCCGAGAACGGATAAATAAAGAACCTCGGGGAGCCCCGAGGCATCTTCGTGTGAGAGGAAATGTATTATACTCTCCCCCGCGAACCGGTGAGCAGGTTCTTGGGTTCATACCCCGATTCGAAGATTGATTTACAACTTTTTTAAGCGGTAATGATTTTAACCGGGGCACGCCTCGGGGCATGAACCCCGCCTTCCAATCAGTGCTTCCTTAAGACAAAAACGTCTTTTCCAGGAACTCCGCGGTTCCGTCTTCCGTATTGGCTCCGATGACGAGATCCGCCCCTTCCAGTACCGCCGGACCGGCATTGGAGGGGGCTGCGGAGAAGCCCGCGACGGCAAACATGGGAAGGTCGTTCTCCTCGTCCCCCAGGGCAATGACTTCTTCACCCTTGAGGCCCCATGCCTTCATGGCGGTTTTGAGACCTTCGCCCTTGGAGACCTTTGAATTGAGAATTTCAAGAAAATTCCTGAAGGTACGGACAATGTAGACCGTATTCCCAAAACGTTCCTTTAGACGGGGTTTAAGAAGCTCCTGAATCTCGGGCTCGGCAATGAACATGCCCTTGATGCAGCCCGGAAAGCCGGGAGCATTGACGGCCTCCCGGAGGTCGCAAATCACCGTATCCAAGCCGGTGTGGTTCAGGTACATTCCGGTCTCGGGACGCCGGGATTCGGCGGCAAGAACAGAGGGTTTACCGTCCTCCTGAGGCAGAAAAAGCTGAAAGTAGGCTCCGGTTTCCCGTGAAAGGCCGATACAGAAATCCGCCGCTTCGCTTTCCAGAAGAACGGCGCTGAGGATCTTTCTTTCGGGCATATCCGCTACAATTGCGCCGTTAAAGTATACCATGGGGCCTTCCGCCCCGATGGGCCGCCGGAATTTCTCCGCCGACTCAAGCCCCCTGCCTGTACAGATAATCGTCCTGATTCCCCTTTCCCTGCAAGAACGCAGGGCTTTCTCTGTTCGGCCGCTCAAAACGGCTCCGGATCCCAGGGCAGTACCGTCCAGATCCAGCGCCAGAGCCCGGATGCGGGAGATGTCAAGTTTCCGTTTTTGCATGGATATGAGTATATTGAAAATACTTACTTTCACATAGACATTGAAACGATATCTATTATAGAATGTTTTAATATTGTGAACTTGTTCCAAAAGTATGATCCTGCCGGATCGCCGGATTTTGGACAGCCTCCCATAAGCGTGGATTAAACTTAGCATGAGGGTATATATGAAAAAAACTTTTTCTGTTTTTACGGTGTTTTTTCCGCTGATTTTATCCGGAGCGCTTCTCTTTAGCGCCTGCCCCAATAATTCAAATTCGGATCTTGAAGAAAAAACCATCCTGTATGAAGCGCCCATTGACGATCAGGGGGGTCAGTATCAGTTTTATACCAACGACTGGCGCCGTTACAACAGCTATACCTCTTCGAAGTTCCTGGATCGGCCGGCAGGAAGCGATACGCACATCTTTGAAATTGCCGCCTCCAAGCTGAGCGGCCATGAAAAGGCAGGTTATGGGCTCATCTTTGCGGCCAGCGTAGACGGGGATAACGGCGAATTGAGCTATTACCGCCTTGTTATCACTATGGAAGGGGTGTACCAGGTTGAAAAACGGATTTTCAATCCGGAGGCAGTGATCGAAGAAGACAAGTACAAGAGCACCTATTTCTGTGGATCAACTGATACGAAAGGAAAAATCTCCCGTCTTTTATTACAAGGTGACGATCAGGGGCAAAGTGGTGTTTTTAACCGCATCAAGGTGATACGGGAGCCTGTTGGAGAAAGATACGAGGATCCCGACGATGACACAAGCAGAGTTATATATACGCATAAATTCCATATTTATTTCAATGATCAGGGTGCGGACAGTTTTATCGACACCGACGCCATTCCTATTGCAGAGAATAGTGAATCGGTTCCGGGTACATGGAACGGGAACAGAATGGCTTTTACCACCGGGGTGAACAATGCTGCGGTGGGTGAAGACTTCCCCAACAATCCTGTGGATGTACGCTACAACCTCGTGTGGAATTAGGGAGTGTCTGTCCATAAAGGCCGGTTACCTTACGGACAGAACAGGGTGGCTCTTTACCTTAATACCGCGATAATGGCTTCCGCGGCGGAGCGGCCGTCGGCAATGGCTCGTACCACAAGGCTTGCGCCGCTACGGGAATCTCCTGCGGCCCAAACTTTGGCATTGCTGGTGTGGAAACTCCCCAGGGTGCGGATATTTCCCCGCTCATCCAGCTCAAGTCCCAGAGATGCCACGAGGCCTTCCTGAACCACATGGGTAAAGCCCATGGCAAGGAGTACCAGGTCTGCGCCGATTTCAAAGTCGGAGCCGGGCGCTTCACTCATTACCCAGCGGCCGTCTTTCATGGCCCAATCCACTTTACAGGCCCGGATCGAATCCACCCTGCCGTCTTTTCCAATAAAGGCTTTTGAATTGACCGACCAGAGCCGCTCACTCCCCTCTTCATGGGAACTTGAAGTTTTCATGACCTTGGGCCAGAGGGGCCAGGGTTCTTCAGGGGAGCGGTGCTCCGGGGGCCTGGGCAATACCTCGATCTGTGTAACCGACTTTGCCCCCTGCCGGTTGGCGGTCCCCACACAGTCCGAGCCCGTGTCGCCGCCCCCGATAACCACCACCCTCTTGGCGAATGCGGTAATGGGTTCAAGGCCGAAGTCCTCCCCGGCAATGGTTCTGTTCTGCATGGCAAGGTAATCAAGGGCCTGGACGATCCCCGCGTTTTCCCGGCCGGGTATCCTGAGATCCCGCGGCTCCCTGGCCCCTATGGCGAGGAGCACCAGATCAAAATTTGCCTCCAGATTTCCGGGATCAACAAAATGCGGGCCTGCAGCTTCGGTAATCCCGTCCGCGCCCCTGGCCCCAAAACTGTAACGGGCGCTTCCCACACGGGTATGGGCCTTGAAGACGATCCCTTCGGCTTCCATCAGCCTGATGCGCCGGTCAATAAAACTCTTGTCCAGTTTGAAGTCGGGGATGCCGTAGCGGAGGTAGCCGCCGAGCCGGCGGTCGCCTTCATAAACGGTAACCGAAAAACCTGCCCGGTTGAGGTACCATGCGGCGGAGAGCCCTGCAGGGCCGGCTCCCACCACCGCCACTTTCCTCCCGTTCCGCTTTTTCGGAGGCCGGGGCTTTACAATACCCAGCGCAAATGCCTTCTCTACGGCGGCAAGTTCGTTCTGTCGTATCGTTACCGGATCGTCATTTGCGCCCAGAACACAGGAAGCTTCACAGAGGGCGGGGCATACCCGGCCGGTGAACTCGGGAAATGGATTGGTATCCTGCAGAATGACCCAGGCCCCTTCCCAATCACCCCGGTAGATCCTGTCCTGAAATTCGGGCATGAGGTTACAGACCGGACAGGCCCAGTGGCAGAAGGGTACACCGCAGTCCATGCAGCGGCTCGCCTGGAGCCTGCGGTCTTCATCCCCCAGCATCAGTTCAACTTCGCTGTAATCGTTAAGCCGCTCTTCCACGGGCCTGTAGCCTGCTACCTGGCGTCTTGTCTTCAAAAAACCTTTCGGATCACCCATTCTTGTCCCCATTTAACAGACTTGTTCAGAAAACTGATTTTCCGGACAAACTAATATTTGGCTTCCAGCTCTTCACGCTTACGTACATCCCAGAGCTGCTTGTCCAATTCCGCAATCTTCATCTCCTCCAGAGCCCGTTTGTATTCCAGGGGAAGTACCTTGATGAATTTGGGTTTGTACTCTTCCCATTTGTCGAGAATGTTTCCGGCATATTCCGAAGCCGTCCAGTAGACATGCCTGCGGATGGCGGAACGGACATAGTTAACATCCTCTTCATTATCCAGACCGGAAAGTTCCACCATGCCCTTATTGAGGAAGAATTCAAAATTACTGTTGATATTGAGCACATAGGCGATACCGCCACTCATGCCTGCGGCAAAATTCCGTCCTACCGTGCCCAGCACGACAAGCTTTCCGCCTGTCATGTATTCGGCGCAGTGATCCCCGGTTCCCTCCACCACCGCTTCGGCCCCGGAATTGCGCACGCAGAAACGCTCGCCGGCCACACCGGCTGCATACAGTTCCCCGCTGGTAGCACCGTAGAGCACCGTATTCCCGACAATGATGTTCTCATGGCTCTTAAAGCGGGAACCCGGCGGAGGAGCCACCACGATCCGGCCTCCGGAGAGGCCTTTGCCCAGATAATCGTTGGTATCCCCTGCCAGACGGAAGGTAATTCCCCGGGCAAGGAAGGCGCCGAAACTCTGGCCTGCGGAGCCGCTAAAGTCAACGGTAATAAAGTTTTCGGGAAGCCCCTGACCACCGTAACGCCGGCTTACCCTGAAGGAAAGCATGGCCCCAACCGCACGGTCGGTATTCTTCACCCGGCTTCTTACTACAACCGGATTCCTGTTTTCCAGGGCCTCTTTACACTCTTCGATGAGTTTAATATCCAGCACATCGTGAATCTTGTGGATCTGATCCTGAACACAGTGGGTTTCCCCGCCTCCGGGAATATCCGCAGGGCCTTCCTCCCGGTAGAGGAGCCGGGAAAGATCCACCCCCTTATGCCGTTTGTCTGTACGCTGGCAGAGAAGATCCGCCCGGCCGATGAGTTCGTCAAAATGCCGGAAGCCCAGGCCCGCCAAGATCTCCCTCGCTTCCTCGGCAAGGAAACGGAAAAAATTGATAAGATGCTCGGGCTTTCCCGCAAAACGCTTGCGGAGTTCCGGATCCTGGGTGGCTACTCCCATGGGGCAGGTATTCTCATGGCACTTGCGCATCATCACACAGCCCATAACGATAAGGACCGAAGTACCGAAACCGAATTCCTCGGCTCCCAGCATACCGGCTATCACAATGTCCCGGCCGGTTTTTATCTGCCCGTCGGTCTGGAGCCTCACCCGGCCCCGGAGTCCGTTCCGCACCAGCACCTGGTGGGTCTCGGAAAGCCCTAGTTCCCAGGGAAGTCCTGCATGACGTATCGAAGACTGAGGGCTTGCTCCGGTACCGCCGTCATAGCCTGAAATAAGGATATTATCCGCATGTGCCTTGACAACGCCTGCCGCAACAGTCCCTACCCCGGTCTCGGAAACCAGCTTTACACTGATCCGGGCCTCGGGGTTGGCGTTTTTCAGGTCAAAAATAAGTTCGGCAAGATCCTCAATGGAGTAGATGTCATGGTGGGGCGGAGGACTTATCAGCGTAACTCCGGGGGTCGAAAAACGGGTTTTGGCGATGTTTACATCCACCTTGTGACCGGGAAGCTGGCCTCCTTCGCCGGGTTTGGCCCCCTGGGCTATCTTGATCTGCAGTTCAATCGCATTGGCCAGGTATTCACTTGTTACCCCGAAACGGCCCGAGGCCACCTGCTTGATCGCCGAACGGGCCCAGGTTCCGTCGGGCCTCTGCGGGAAGCGTTCAGGGTTTTCGCCGCCTTCGCCGGAATTGGAGCGCCCCTTGATCGAGTTAAGGGCGATGGCGATGGTCTCATGGGCCTCTTTGGAGATCGAACCGAAACTCATGGCCCCGGTAGTAAAACGTTTCATGATCTCTTCGATGGGTTCAACTTCCTCCAGGGGTACGGGGCTTCCCGGCTGCACAAAGTCGATAAGGCCCCGGATTACATGGGGAGAGCGGTTCAGAGCATCGGAAGCGGCGCTGAACTGTTTAAATTTCTTGTAATCTCCTGTACGGGTTGCCCATTGGAGAAGGTAGATTGTTTCAGGATTCCAGGCATGCTGTTCACCCTTGCTCCGCCAGCGGTACTGGCCGTCGCCATAGAGCAGACTGTCCTCCGCGCCCACAGGCCCGTCTTCACCCGGCTTTTCATCGGCCTCTTTGGCGCTCCTGTAGCGAGCCAGGGCTTCGGTCTCAAGGTCTGCAAAATCTTCACCGCCGATGCGGCTCACCGTATCCCGGAAACACTTTTCGACAACCGCTTCGGAAAGCCCCACGGCCTCAAAAATCTGGGCGCCCCGGTAGGAACGGAGGGTACTGGTTCCCATCTTCGACATAACCTTCAGCATGGCTTTGGAGAGGCCTTTAAGGTAGTTCTTTTGGGCGTGAGAAAGATCCCCGATACGTTCCGCATCGAAACTCCGGCTGATCGAAGCGAGGGAGGCAAGAGCGCCGTAGGGAACCACAATATCGGCCCCGTACCCGAAGAGCAGGGCGAAGTGCATGATCTCCCTGGGCTCCGCGGTATCCAAAATGATTGAACACTTCATCCTGAGCCCTGCCCTGATGAGCCCATGGTGTACCGCCCCAACTGCCAACAGCGCAGGAACAGGACAGCGGCCCGCATCAGGGGAGAGGGCCCTGCGGTCGGAAAGCACGATCAGGGAGACGCCGTCGTTTACGGCTTTAGAGGCTTCGTCAATCAAGGTATCCAGCGCGGTTTCGAGGGCGGATGCTTCAGACGCTGAATTTTCTTCCTGAATCCCGCCATCCGGCCTCTGCACGAAACCTTGTTTCATGTCCGGTTCGGTTTTTAAGGCCGGCGTTTCAACCGAAAAAGTAGCGTCCAGCGTTTTGGCCTTAAAGAAGTCTGGCTCAAGCGCAAACAGACGCCTGAGATCTTCCGCCGTCATGATCGGCTGCAGTACCTTTATCCGTTTACAGCGATTTTCGTCTTCCTCAAAAAGATTCCCCTGGGGGCCTACAAAACTCGTCAGGGTCATCACAAGATCTTCCCGGATCGAGTCGATGGGAGGATTGGTAACCTGGGCAAATACCTGCTTGAAGTAGGAATACACACGCTGGGGCTTCTGCGAAAAAACCGCCAGGGGGGTATCGGTACCCATGGAACTGGTAGGTTCCTGACCGGTTTCCGCCATGGTAATAAGCAGGCGATCCCGGTCTTCCCGTGTGTACCCGGCAGTCCGTTCCATAAAGAGAATCTGCCTGTCGTTACTATTGAGGGGATCGGTTCCTGTTTCCTCCTGATCCTGCTTAAGAGTGATCACGTTGTTTTTGATCCATTCACCGTAGGGACTACAGGTGCTGACGGTCTTTTTGACCTCCGCATCGGGGATGATCCGCCCCTCCTCCAGATCCACAAGGAGAAGCTTCCCGGGAAAGAGCCGTCCTTTATACTCCACCTCCTCCGGTTTGAAATCCTGCACCCCGGTTTCGGAACCCATGACAATAAGGTCGTCTTTGGTGATCGTATAACGTGAAGGGCGCAGACCGTTCCTGTCCAGAGTACCCCCCACATAACGGCCGTCACAGAAAACCATGGAAGCCGGCCCATCCCAGGGTTCCATTATACAGGCATGGTACTCATAGAAAGCCTTGAGTTCAGGCGATATGGGATTCTTCTCGTTCCAGGATTCGGGGATAAGCATCATCAGGGCATGGGGAAGGCTTCTGCCGCCCATCACCAGAAGCTCCAGCATGTTGTCAAAGCTGGCAGAATCACTGCGATCCGGTTCGATGGACGGGAAGATCTCCGCCATCTTTTCCCCAAAACGGGGATGGACATAGAGGGACTCCCGGGCGGCGGCCCAGAGACGGTTCCCCTTTATCGTGTTAATTTCTCCGTTATGGGCCACCATACGGAAGGGCTGGGCCAGAGGCCAGTTTGGGAAGGTATTGGTGGAAAAACGGGAGTGAACCAGGGCTACCGCGCTGCTCAGCGCCTCATTCCCCAACTCCGGATAGTATGTCTTGAGCTGGGAACTCATCATCATGCCTTTGTACACGATGATACGGCTGGAAAGGGAGGGAATGTAGCACTCCGCCCCGGCCCTGATCATCTCTTCATTGGCCCGGAGGGTTTTTTCAAGCTTTTTGCGGAAGAGGAAGAGCCGGAATTCGAGATCCGTCACGGCTTCCCCTGCCTTTGCCGGAACAACTTCATTGGCCACGAGGACAATCTGTTTGATGACAGGCTCCGCGGACTTTGCGATTATACCGATTACATTACTGTTTACAGGAACATTCCGCATGGCAAACACGGAAAGACCGGCCCAGGCGGCCGTCTCTTCGATTGCCCTGATTGTTACCGCCTGAAGATCCAAAGCCTTCCCGCTGTTCTTCCCCGGAAAAAACACAAACCCGGTACCGTAGGAACCGGCCTCGGGCAGAGTGGGAATAAACTTTTTATAAAACTCATGGGGGATCTGCAGAAGAATTCCGGAGCCGTCGCCGGTTTTGTTGTCGGCGCTTTCCGCCCCCCGGTGCTCCATCCTCTCCAAAACCTTGATGCCCCGGCTGACAATATCATGGGATTTTTTACCTCTAATGTCGGCTACAAAACCGATTCCGCAGGAATCATGTTCATCTTCCACCCGGTACAGACCTTTCCCCTCAAAACCGCCCATGCTGGCTCCTTAATGTGGTATTTGCGCAATGAAATGAGCAAATACATAGGGAAACGCAGATTGGCGTCATGTAATCGGCGTTTCCCCAAAATAAAATAGGCATTTTATTCTACCGGGAAAGGCAATCTAAGACAAGATATGGGTATTTCTCTCCAGCTATTCTCAGTTTACCACGAACGGCACGAACAGACACTAACGTTTGCTTCGACGTTCTTCATTTTCACTTGAATTCTCTTCTGTTCGTATGGTTCGCGGTTATCTTAAACTGAGAATAGCTGATTTTTCTCGGCCACTCAAATTTGAGACTGTTCCAAAATGTCAAATTAAGGAGCCGTTCCCCACCAGTAACAGCCGTCCCTTATCAGACTTCCGTACCGTTGAACTTATTTTTCTTTTCTGTTAAATGATATCGAATACCGTATACCGGTGGAAAACCGGAGGCCGGCGGCGAGGTCGGCGTTCCAGTTCCGGTCACTGCCTTCGTATATGTAGGATTGCCAGGCCAGTTCCGCATAGGGCGCCAGAGCGCCGGGGCCCAGATCCATGGAGAAAGGGGCTGCGCCGAAACCCACGGCGCCGAACCAGCTTGAGCCTCCGGAATAATGCCTCTCTCCGTTACCGGACTTAAAAACCGGATCCCCGGCGCCCACTACCGGACCTGCAAAGATCCTGAAACGGTCATCAAAACCGATGGAAAGGGTGATGGGCATGCGGAAAACTCCCAGGCCGGCATCCCATTCGGGCCGGAGTTCGATACCGGGGAGAATCGCCCTGGAAAAGACCCGGGTTTCAATGGCGGCGCGGAACTGGGAAGCAAAACCGCGGACAGGGTAGCCTTCGGAATAGAAACCGTTCCAGGAAGGAGCCAGTGCAATGCCCAGAACGATACGGCCGGGATACTCCCCGGTATCGCTCTTCCAGAGATCCCCCATTCCACGGTTTTCCGGGGAGAAACCTTCACCTTCACTCCGCTTCGGCCCGGCGAAAGACTCTGAAAGGCCCTCTTCCCTAATGGAGCCTCCGCTTTCCGGGGCGGAGGCAATGCGGGTTCCGCCTTCACCGGGGAAGCCTTCCCCTTCGGGAATAGCGCGTCCGCTTCCCGCATAATTACCCTTCCAGTAGCTTTCACTCAATTGAGAATAAATAACGCCTGTCTTTGGGCCTTCGGAGGCGGCATGAATAAAACGGCCCTGGCCCGAATAGATCCCCACATGGCTTATGGATTTTGATGAAGCAGTCCTGAAAAAGACCAGATCCCCCGGCTGCAGTTGAGGCTCTTCAATCTTTTCGGCCCAGACGTAGAGGCCGGCCGCGGTTCTGGGTACCGACACACCCAAGGCATCCTTAAAACTTGCTATCACGAGGCCGGAACAGTCCATGCCCCGCCTGTCGGTTCCCCCATAACGGTAGGAGGTACCCTGGTACTTATCCGCCGCGGAAAGCAAAGCCAAGCGGGCCTGCCGGGCCGCATCAGGGGAGTCCTCCGCAGAAGTTTCTTCAAAAGAGGGCAAAATACCCTGCAGGGGAGCGACCGCAAAAAGGGGCGCAGAGAGACCGCAAAGTCCCAGACAGAAAAATATACGGAGCAGTTTTTGCCTTTTCACTTCCATTACCCTATTATCGGAATATAAAGAATGTAAGAAAAAGAAATTTTAGGGAAACGCTGATTGGCGTCATTTAATCAGCGTTTCCCTAAAAAACACGGTTTTGCAAGACTTTAGCCTGAAAAACCGCAAGAGTTGTGAGATAACCAACCGGGTTATTGAACAAGTCTAATGAAGATACCCAGGAGCAAGCCGGGCTATGAGCCCGGGCCTGCGAGTCAGCCTTTCCCTGATTGGAAGGTACGGATCCATAGCCCGAGATTCTTCATTCCCTATTTCGGCCTGCGGGCTAGGGCGGCCTTGAAGGCTTCCATATCCGCATCGGCGCCGGGGCCATGGAGAAGTAATTCTTCAATGCTGATGTCAAGCTCAAAGGGGCGGCGGGCAACGTGTTCGGGATAATGGGCGTCGGAAGAGGTGATCAACGGATAGCCGTGGGTTTCGATTGGTTCATCCCTTCCCCCCTTGGGGGGAATCCGGGTACATTCCACCGCGGCCCAGGGGCCCTTGACCACTACCCCAAGCTGGCTTGTCATGGAGAAGGCCGGCCGGTCAATGTGGGCCGGGATCACGATCCCGCCATAACCTGCAACTCTGGGCCCCAGATCCTCAATGCTCAGATCGATGGCGCTGGGAAGAAAGTACTCCACTTCCCCTTCAATGTTATCGTTTTCATCCACATAGACCTGATCCCCTGTCTTTTCAGGGTCATTGGGGAAGGGGGCAATGATACCGTACACGTATTCACCCCAGGAAAGGGCCGCGTTTAAATTCGTAAAGAGACAGAGCGCGTGGACTTCCTCCGTTGTGGTGGCCTCCATGCCGTACATGGGAATAATTCCCAGCGGAGGGCAGATTTTGGCAAAAGCCGGACAGTTGAGGCTTGAATTGTGATCGGTAAGGGCAAGAAGCTTGACGCCTTTGGAAGAGGCAATTTTGGCAAGGAGACGGGGAGAAAGATCCAGGGAACCACAGGGTGAAAGACAGGAATGATTATGCAGATCGGCCAGCAAGGCGTAAAAGCTCCCAGAGTTTGCCCGACACGGTAAACTGGTTTTCTCCGGTCAGGAGCACCGCAATGCCTTCCTCCGCGGCGGCTTCCAGCATGTCGGGGGGCAGCGGCCGTTTATTGCACACGATGATCGCCGCAATGTTTACCAGAGAGGCCACAGCCACGGTGTTCTTGTGGGCCTGGATGGTGATAAGGGCGCCTCCATCCCTGGCATTTGCCATTACATCGGAAAGAAGATCCCCCGTATAGGCTCCGGTAAGGACGGCGTCCTCGAACTCCCCCTGCTTTATTTCGGCGCTCAGCGCCGCGGCGGCTTCCCGGATTGTCATATCAGAGATCCTTTGCCCCTGCCTCTTCCTTGGGCGAATTGAGGTACACCACGGAACACACCGTAGTGCCCTCTCCTACGGAAGAGTTGATCGTAAACTCGTCGGAAACCCGTTTGGTATTGGCAAGACCCATACCCGCGCCGAAGCCCAGGGAACGTACATACTCGTTGGCCGTTGACCAGCCCTCCTGCAGGGCCTGATTCACATCGGCAATACCGGGCCCTGTATCCTCTGCCACAATGGTGATCTTATCCGGCTGAATGGAACAACTCACCGTTCCCCCGTTGGAATGTACCACCTGATTGATCTCAAGCTCGTAACTGGCAATGGCTATGCGGCGGATAATCTTCGGATCGATATTCCGCTGTTTCAGGGCCTTCTTTATCCCGGTGGACGCGCGTCCTGCCATCTCAAAATCGTAACGTGCCGTGGAAAATTCCATCTCCGAATAACCGGAGGCAACCTTATTTCCATCCTGATTCATCTTTTCCAAACGAAGTACCTCTCTGTTCATCTCCACGAGGAGGGTTCGGATCACATCCATTGAAGTAAGAATTCCTACCAACTCCTGTTTCTTGTTGAGCACCGGAAAACGGCCATAACGGTATTTATTAAGGTAGGAAACGGCAAACGACAGGGGCATATCATCCTGAAGAACGATAATATCCCTGGTCATCCGCTCTTCCACCGTACTGTCTATGTAACCATTGTCCAGGGCGGTGATAATATCATCAATTGAAACAAGGCCCACCAGCTTCTGGTCTTCCACGATTGGTATACCGGTAATATGGTTCTCCCGCATAAGAGCCTGCATACGCCGCATCGAGTCCCGTTTATCCCCGGAGATCACTGCGGTAGCCATCACATCCTTGATCTTGAGTTGATAGATCATCTCCAGAACCACACTGGGAGAGTCTACGGTGCTTATGGGGATGTCGTCCGCATGGGAATCGGTATCACGCACCGGCCCGCTTTCAATGTGAGTTGTGGCTTTCATACGGCTCCGGCACTGTGCCGGCATATTTGGTACAACATGCTCTGCATGCTTTCAATGGCACTCACTTACCCTTTCCCAGAACGTATTTTTCGATGACTTCGACTATACCGTCATCGTCGTTGGTTTTTTCAGTTACCAGGGAGGCGATATTCTTGATCCGCTCATCCCCATTTGCCATGGCTACCCCAACTCCGGCCCAGCGGATCATGGCCTCGTCGTTTATGGAATCACCAATGGCGAGAACTTCTTCCTGCTTAATGCCGAAGGTTTCCGCCACCTTTGCCAAGGCAGTACCTTTGTCGGTTCCGGCGGGCAACAGTTCCAGAAAGTAGGGTTTACTGGTAAACAAGGTGATGTCGCTGCCGAGATAAGTCCTGATAATACTCTCCAGCGGAGAGAGAAGCATGGGATCTCCGGGAATAATCAGTTTATAAACCCCCTGGGCAACCATTCCCCGGAAATTCTCAACCACCACCTGCCTGAGACCGGTAAGTTTCTGATCCGCATCGGTAAATTCATTCGAACGGGACACATACATGATGTAATCTTCGTAGATCTGAACCGCAAAACCTTCCGCCGCAGCCAGATCAAAAGCGGAAAGGGCGGTTTCCACCTTGATCCGCCTTTCAAAAATCGTTTTGCCTGTGTTGGTTTCCCGGATAACCGTACCGTTGTTGCAGATTAAATAACCGGGACGGCGGTTCATGCCCAGAAGCCGGGAAAAATCCTCCATTGCCGCCGGAGTACGCCCCGATGCCAACGTTACCACAATACCGGCGCTCTGAGCCTTTTTAATCACACTCCGGGTACGGTAGGAAATGGAGAGATCCGAACGAAGCAAGGTATCATCCAGATCCAGGGCGAGCAGACGAATGAGCATCATACACATAGAATAAACCCTTGTTATCCACAATTCAATAGCATTATAATCTGCCCATGGGAAAGACCTATGTTTTTGTAAATCAAAAGGGAGGAGTGGGGAAAACTACTTCTGCCCTAAACATAGGCGCCTACCTGGCTGAAGAAGGGAAAAAAGTGCTCCTGGTGGATTTTGATTCCCAGGCTAACCTTTCCAGCGGCATAGGCGCCAACAAGCCCCCAAAACCGGGAATCTACGAACTTTTGTCCGGGCAGGTAAAGATAGAAGAGGCAATCCGCAAGACCGCGATTCCCGGCCTTGGTGCGATTCCGGCCAGTATCGATCTTTCCGGAGCGGCCGTGGAATTAATTGAACAGAAAGAGCGGAATTTTTTCCTTAAAAAGGCCCTTGAACCGGTAAAAGATACCTACGATTACCTGTTGATTGACTGTCCGCCTTCTCTGGGTATCCTGACCCTCAACGGCATGACCGCCGCAGATGCGGCGCTGATCCCCATGCAGTGTGAATATTTTGCCATGGAAGGCCTTACCCTGCTCCTGCAGACGATCAAAAAGATCCAGAAAAACCTCAATCCCTCCCTGGACATTGGGGGAATTTTCTTTACCATGTACGATCCCCGGACACGACTTGCCCAGGATGTAGTCCGGGAAGTCTCCGGCTACTTCAAAAGCCGGGTTTTTTCCACCATTATTCCCAGAAATGTGCGGCTCTCCGAAGCTCCCAGTTACGGATTACCGATTAGCCGCTACGATCCTGAATGTTCCGGGGCCAGAGCCTACCGGAGTCTTGCCAGGGAGGTACTTACACGTGGCGCCTAAAACACCAAAACACGGCCTGGGCCGGGGCATGGAAGCCCTCATGGACGACATGAATTCCGGAATGAAAGAGCAGGATCTTCCGCTTGAAGATGGAGCAAGCATCAATGATGCTAATAATGAAAATACCGGTATCAGCCTTGCCGAAATAGCCTCCCTTAAAGGCTTGACCCCAGAAGATAAAAAGGCGCCCCCTTCGCAGGCCAAAGCCGGAAAAACCGTTCCGGAGACCGGGCAAACGGAAGCAATCAAAGCTGAGCCGGAACATGCCGCAGACATCGTCCCGGCCGCTTCCCCGCTCCTCGTCCCCCTTTCCTCCCTGAAGCCCAATCCCGGCCAGCCCCGCAAGCGCTTCGATGAGGAAAGTCTCAGGGAACTTGCCGATTCCATCAAGGAACACGGTATCATTCAGCCGATTATTGCCGAAGACGTAGGCGGCGGCACCTACATCATCATCGCCGGAGAACGGCGGAGCAGGGCAGCCGCTCTTGCCGGCCTTACGGAAATACCGGTCGTTCTCCACTCCTATCCAGAACCGGAACGTCTGGAAATTTCCCTTATCGAAAACGTACAGCGGGAAGACCTTGACCCCATTGAAGAGGCCTCCGCGTATAAAACCCTCATGGAAATTTCAGGACTATCCCAGGAAGAAGCAGCCCTCCGTGTAGGGAAGAACCGTTCTACCGTGGCAAATGCCCTCCGCCTCCTCAAGCTGCCTATCCCTGTACAGGAAAGCCTCGCCAAAGGGGAACTCAGTTCCGGCCATGCACGGGCGATCCTCATGGTGAACCAGGCCGAAAAACAAACCCTGCTCTTCAAGGAAATCCTGAGCAAGAGCCTTTCTGTTCGGGAAGCGGAGAAACAGGCCGCCGCCCTTAACGGCGAAAAAGGCAAAAAAAATTCCAAAAAAGACGGGGAACCCATCCGCCGCGCCCCGGAACTTGACGCCATGGAAGAAAAATTCATCGGCGCCCTCGGTACCAAGGTGGTCATAGACGGAGACCTCAACAGGGGCCTCATCCACATCGACTACTACTCCATGGAAGACCTGGAACGGCTCTACGAGATCCTCGGCCGCGGGATTGTAATGTAGAAATTCTAAAATCCGGCCGCAAACGTTGAAAAACAGTTTCATACGTATTGACACTATCTACAAATAAAATGATACTGATTCCATTACCTATCGTTGAATAGGGAAAATATTGTATAAGGAGTCTTATTATGAAGAAGTCTTCCTCTCTTTTGGTTATTGCTGTCCTTGTAGCGGCAATGGTTCTCCCCCTGGCCGGTTGTGTTACCGCAAGTTCTATCGGCGGGACATCTGATGCGCACGGCCTTTTTTCAGGCGGCGGCGCCAAAGCGGCAGTGACCGACGGCGCTCAGGAAATCGCGTCATATTCGACCATTCTTGGGATTGTTGACTCAGGATATGCCGAATATGCTGCTGCAGTCAAAGCAGCCGAAGCCTCAGGCAAACAGATTACAACAACAACGACCTTTTTATTCGTACTGGTCAAAACTACGGCCTACGCAAAATAAGGGGTAGACACGGGTATGGGGGGCATTGCTCCTCATACCTGCTTTACCGGGCATTAGATTTAGAATGGAATGATTTTAAAGATTCAGTCCAATATATTGTTGGAGAAAGTATATCTGTTGATTCGCAGGCGGGGTTCACAGCCAGGGGGTTGCCCCTGTTGCGAAATAATGTAATCAAAATAATGAGCAATGAAAGTATAAATTGAGGCTGCTCCAAAACTTCAGCTTTTGGAACAAGCTCAATTGTATGAACCCTGTATACAATCCATACCTTATACTCAGGAGCTTGGCTCCGAGGTTCTTCATTGAGTACTTCTTCGTTTCTCGCAATACCCGCTGTCGGAGCACTGGTACTGTTTGTCCCCCGTGGCGGAATCAAAAAATTCGTCCATAAAAACATCCGTAGCTCCGCAAAGACGACACACCCTGCCGGACATATCCTCGGTACGGAAGGGATGATCCTCAAAGCAGAGGGACTCCGCTTTTGTGTAGGGCGGCAGGGCGTAGATCTTTTTTTCCCGGCCCGCACCGAAAAGATGCAGGGCGGGGCTGTTGTTAAGTTTGGGGTTGTCGAAGCGGGGAATGGGGGAAGGCATCATGATATAGCGGTCTTCCACCATCATAGGATAATCGGCCCCCAGTTCGATTTCCCCCACACGGACGATATTTTCGTACAGGGCCAGCCAGATGGGAGCGTAGTCCATTTCGGAATGCATTTTTTTGGTTACCGACTCCAGGGGTTCCACCAGCCGCAGGGCTTCGGGAAGGGGAACTTGTAGCACCAGAATCTGATCGTTCCGCAGGGGAGTCTCGGGGATACGGTGGCGGGTTTGGATCACCGTGGCTTCCTCCGAATCGGTGGTAGTTTTTATGTTGGTACAGGCGGAAACAAAGGAGCGGATGGACACGGCGTTAACGCTGTCGTCGCTACCCTGGTCGATCACCTTGAGGGTATCCTTTTGGCCGATGATCGAAAGGGTGATCTGTATTCCCCCGGTTCCCCAGCCCCGGCCTATGGGAAGCTCCCTGGAACCGAAAGGCACCTGGTAGCCCGGAATAGCCACCGCTTTTAACAGGGCCCGCCGAACAAGCCGCTTGGAGCCCTCATCCAGAAAAGCAAAATTATAACCGGTCATGATCCGCCTTCTTTTGTGTGTACCGTACCCGATCCAGCTTGGACTGGAAGGTAACGTAGTGGGGCAGTTTGAGATGGGAGATGAAACCGTTCATCTCCAGGCAATCCCCGTGGAGGAGAACAAATTCCTGGTTTTCCAGAATGGAAGTCTCGCCGCCGTTACCGTTGCTTCCACCGGTATTAGCGCCTCCGTGGTTTTCGGCGGAACCGGAATCTGCTATATTCAGGGAATAATCCAGAATCGACATGGCAATGGCCTTGGTATCGTTCCTGCCGAAGACCATGCCGTAGCCCGTGCCCAGGCTCAGAATATTGACGGAAGTATCCGCCTTGTCCCCCTGGCCGGAAGAGAGGAGCTTGAGGGGATCATCCTTTTCTTCTTTTTTGGTTTCCCGGTCTTCCTCGGGAAAGAGAGACTCCACCTCGGTTACCGCGATATCCCCCACAAAGAGTTTTTCCCCTTCGGCGAGGGGATGGGGGATCGTTACTTCCAGGGTTCCGGCCCGCAGTTCCCCCACGGTGGGGTGGCCGGAACCGAAGCCCCGGATCGCCGCGTAGGCCAGGCCGCTAATGTAGCCCGTATCCGCCCTTGCCAGAGTTTGCAGTCTGGAGGATCGGGGAGCGGGAAAGGTGAGGGGTTCCTGGGTTATATCCAGCGGATCAAGATCCCGGAAATCTCCGTCGTCTCCTCCGGCGCCGATAAGCCCTTCCCGCCGCAGTTCATCCGAAACCCGGTGTGTGCGGATGGGGCCGCTCTGGTTTTCCGGTGCGGTTTGTTCTCTTGCGGCGGTTTCTTTCCCTGCCGGCCGTTCTCCGGCGGCGGTTTTTTCAGGGTAAAGAACGCTTTCGTCGGTCAAAGTGTTGCGGGTTTCATCCTGGAGGTCGAAGTTGAGGAGCCGGTGGGTATAGTCGAATGTTGCCCCCAGAAACTGTCCGCCGGGAATATCCTTAAAGGCAGCGGATATACGCCGCCGGATCCGCATGTCTGCACCGTCCATGGGGAGGCTCAGGTATGAACGGGACAGGGTTGAACGGTAGGCCCTGAGCAGGAAAACCGCTTCCTCCGGGGAACCGGCGGATTGTTTCAGGGCCAGGGCCGCATAGGCGGGGGCGTAAAAACCCGCTTCCCCCATAATCCGGTCGATGAGAAGGGCCATACCTTTTTCCAGAGACTCAAGATCCAGATCTCTCTGACCCGTGGAGCGGTTTTTTTCCAGCAGCCTGATGCTTTCCGCCACCGCCTCCTGTCCGCCTTTTACCGCTGAATATGCCATAACGACTTCAGCGTAAGCCCTGATTGTTGGAATTCTGTTATATCCGGGTAAAATTATGGTAAAAATACAGGGATTTTAACCTCAAAGATGCTTAATGAAGCACTGATTTATTCAATCGAGAATAAATCAGTGCCGTTTTAATGCGGTATGTGCGCAATGAAATGAGCGCATACACAGAGAAACGCTGATTGGCGTCATTTAATCAGCGTTTCTTTAATGATCCGGCAAAATTGTGGTTTGTTTCATGCGAAAAGACTTCCGGACGGCTTACCGGAAACGGCGGCCGGACTGCCGGACAAACGGGAGGCAGGTAACGGACGGCTCATTAGGAAGCCTTTTTCCAGTACCGCTGCCGCTGTTCTTCTATGACTTCATTGTATGTGTTTATGAGCCCGTCAAAGACGCGGTTCCAATCCCGGGCCAGGGCGGTTTTCCGGGCATTTTCCGCCAAAGTCAGGCGGAGTTCCGGCATTTCCATAAGGGTAACGAGATTTTCCAGAAAGGCTTCCCGGCTGCCGTCGGGACAGAGGAGGGCGTTGATTCGATGGGAAAGAAAATCCGTAACTCCGCCGCTTGCCACTCCCGCTACCGGCAGGCCCGAAGCCATGGCCTCCAGGACGGCGTTACCGAAGGTTTCGGTTCCCGACGGAAAGGCAAAGCAGTCGGCGGAAGCGTAGATTTCCGAAAGTTCCCTGCCCCGTTTGAATCCCGTAAGAACCGTATTGGACAGTTTTTGTTTTCGAATTGTTTCCGCGTACGGACCGTCCCCGGTAAACACAAACGCCGTTCTCCCCGGAAAACGGCGTTCAAGTTCGGCGGCGGCGTAGAGCAGCATATCAAGGCTTTTTTCCGGGGAAAGCCGGCCCGCGTAAAGGAATATGCATTTGTCCTTTCCAATCCGGTTCCGCAGGTCTTCGTTCCGGAAGGCAGGATTAAAGAGCGCCGCGTCTATTCCCCGGGACCATAGGCCCAAATTCCGGTATTGCCGCTGGAAAAGTTCCCCCAGGGTGTGCCGGGAGGGGACAAGTATGCGGTGGGCAAAACGGTAAAACCAGGAGAGATACCCTTCCAGCAGCGGCTTTAAGGGTTCAAGATCAAAATAATGTAGATATTGGACGTAGTTGGTGTGATAGCTCATTACCAGGGGAAGACGGCGGGTAACGGCGTAACGCATGCCCCGGAAGCCGATTCCCAGTTCGGTACTTACGTGAACCAGATCCGGCTTAAAGACGTCGCAGATTTCGTCAATCTCCCAGAAGGCAGGAAAGGCCAGGCGGCTCTCCGGAGAGAATGATGTCTTTAGTCCTTTGAAATGATACAGGCTGCGGTAAACGGAATGCCGGTTCTCCGGGCGGGGAGGCGTTTCTTCATCTTCGTAAGCCGGAGCAAAAATCACCTGATGGATATGCTTTTCCTCAAGGTAGGTTCCGAGCCTGGACAGGGTATTGGTTACCCCGTTTACCTCCGGGCTGTAAGTATCGGTAAAATAGGCAATTCTCATACAGTCCTCCCTGTGTATTAAACTCGCCTAATCATGCAGGTTGATTGTGAGAATCAGAATAAAGAAACGTAAAATTTTGGTAAAAAAAAGCGCCGTGGAGGTTAAAGGATATAAACGAAGAAGCTCGCCCGGGGTTCTTCGTTTGAGAGGAAATTTATTATACTCTCTCCCGCGAACCGGTGAGCGGGTTCTTGGGTCCATACCCCTATTCGAAGATTGGTTTACAGCTTTTTTAAGTGAGCCTGTTCCAAAACTAATTGACTGTGCGCTAATGCGCACGGTTTTGGAACAGCCTCAAGCGGCAATGATTTTAACCGGGGCAGCCTTGGGGTATGGACCCCCGCCTTCCAATCAGCCGGCGGATCTCCTGCCGCGCGGCTGCTGAATCTCCGACAGTTTGTGTTTCAGTTCCGATTCGATTTTGACCAGTTCCGCCTCCGCGGATTTACGGTCCGCCCTGCCTTTTTCCTGAATGGCTATCGTTTCTTCCAGGGTGGCGATCAAATCGGCGTTTACCTTTTTGAGGGTTTCAATTTCCACGATTCCCCTTTCCCCCATACTGACAACCGAAGCGCTTGTTTCCTTGAGCATCTGTGAATTTTTAAGCAGAAGATCGTTTGTCATCTTGTCAACTTCTTTCTGCATATCAAGGGCCCTGGCCTGCTTGAATATCCCCATGGCGATAATGATCTGGTTTTTCCACAGGGGAATCGTATTCAGGATGGAGGTCTGAATCTTGTCCACCAAGATACGGCTGTTGTTTTGAACCAGCCTGATCTGGGGAGCCATTTGCATCGATATGGTTTTGCTAAGCCTCAGGTCGTGTACTTTTTTTTCAAAACGGCTGGTCATCTGAATCATGTCGTTTACCTGCTGTGCGGTCATGGGATCGCCGGAGGCTTCGGCTCTGCGCCGCAGATCCGGAATGACTTTGTCGTTAAGTTCTTTTACCTTTAGTTCCCCCGCGGCGATGTAAATTTCCAGTTCCCTAAAGTACTCTTTGTTGTGGTCAAACATAATGTCAAAGAGGCCGATGTCTTTTAACAGATCCATACGGGCCTTCTCCAGATCGGAACTGATCCGGTCAATCTGGACCTCGATCTTTTCATACCGGGAAATAAAATTTTTGAAGGCGTTAAAGAACTTTCCTACCAGGGGAATTTTATGTACCAGGGAGGAGGGGGACAATTCGTCAATCTTTGTACCTCTTATGGCCCCGAGCAGGCCGGTCATCATGGTTCCCACATAGCCTGAGTCCTTGTTGCGGACACTTGCCAGCACGCCGTCGGAAAAACCGGCGATTTTGCTTTGGATGCCCGCCGCGTATTGTTCTATCTGCTGCGAGTCGGTAACGTCGATGGTTTTTGCCAGCTCCTCCACCTGGGGTGTTATGTTTTCGAAAAGGCTTAATTCGTCTGTCTCCCGTTCGTTTGTTGTCTGTTTCATAGTGATCCTCCTTTTACCTTGTAAAGACTAAAGACAATTGAGGCTGTTCCAAAAACTGCAGTTTTTGGAACAGGATCAATAATGTAGACACATTATAAGACAGACACTAAATAGTTTACGGTGTCCGGTTTGAAATTATCTCCATAATTTTGAACATCGTGTCCGGGCTTGGAAGCTGGATTACCTTTTTAACCTGCCCCGGCAGACCCTTTATACCAAACCGCCCGCCCCTCTGCTGTGCCGAAGCGATGCCGGTACGAAAGCCGTGGGTCTCCCAGGCCAGGGACTGAATTTCCTCCTCCAGCAGCGCGTCCAGTACCCGGTCACCCTTATCGGTCAGAGCGATGAAGGGATGAGCGCTCCAGACCGTCGGTTCCGGATACAAAACCACAATGTCATCCCTGACATGTTCCCATTCCTCAGGATGTTCAACCGAAAATTCCAGGATCTGGCTTTCATAGCCCACAATGACCGGCTTGGCGCCGATGCCGGTTTTGAGGAAGCTGTTAAAAAGATCCGCCGATGAGGATTCGAGGTATCCCAGCTTGCTGAAAAACCGTTTTAATTCCCGGCCGTCTGTTTTCAGGCTTTCCCCGGTGGCTACCTCCCCGCCGTTCAGCATATTGGCTACGAGGCCCGCAAACATATTGCCCGAATTGGATTTCAGGGGATCGGTGGAGATCACATACAGATTTCCGTACAATTCATCAAGGCCGACTCCGCTCCATGCGGTATCCGCCAAAATGGCGTCTATCAGTTTGGGGAGGTTTATATATTCGGTTTCGTTTTCGGTATGCGTCCAGCCCTGTTTTTTGAAAGCTTCGGACACGGTTTTTCTGGTGTACAGCACAATGGGAGAGTTAAACACCGTCTCCGTCCGTGTATAGGCGGAACCGTATTGCTGCCTGTAGAGTTCCAGGGCCGTATAGTTTGAAGGGAAGAGGTAGTCCATATTCTCAAGGGGAGCGCTTATCATGTCGATGGAACCGGCTTTTTTATAATGGATGGAGAGGCCGTATTTTTTTAACATGACACCGCTAAAACGTTCATCGTCAAAGAGGCCGGATTTTTCACCCCCCAGATAACCGTCCGCGGTAACTTTCCTGAATTTCGGCCGCAAAAAATTTTGATACGCCACGGCGGATACAATAACCAGCGCAAGAATAACAAGCCCCAAGATTCTTTTTTTCATGAATCCTCCGTCTTGAGGACGCTTTCAAGCAGCTTGACATCCGCCTCAATGTCTATAACTTCGCTTGAAATCAGCCGGGAAAATTGTACGGTCATGCCCCGCAAAATTGATTTCATCGCAGAAAGGGTTTTTTCTTTTAATGACTCAAGGTGTTCTGTTTCAATCCCGGCGGATATGAGGTTGTGGTATTTTGTCAGTATGTCGTTGGCCTTATCCAAATAGAAATGAAAAAAACGCCGGGCCATGACCGCTTTGGCGGGATTTCTCTTGATATACGCAATAATTTTTTCTCCCTCCCGGTGCAGGTTCAGCGCCTTTGCCTTTATACGTTCATCCATTGACGCATCGGCAATTTTTTTGATTGAAGCGAGGTCTTTTTCCCCCTCGGCCAGCAGGGCCATTATTTCTTCACTGTTTTTCATGCATTCGATGTCTATACCGGCAAGCCTTAAAACGGGGGTAAAGAGGAAAATCAGGCCCCCATAGGAGCAGAGCGCCAGAACTGCGGCCATGCCGGGGCGCCATTGTAATATGATGAAGGAGAAAAAAAATACAATCAGGGCAACCGCCAGGGGGATAGCAACGTACAGCCAATGATCTTTTTTCACCTTAATCCATTCCTAATTGTATCCCTTGGCGTTTCTGAAAGCCGTAACCAGATCCGTTTTTCCGTCAAAAACCCTGGCCCGGGTCAGTGATGCCAGGCCGTCAAGCTGGTCCTGATTGGCGGCTCCGAACATAATCGAAAACACGGGAATGTCCCGCTCTTCCATGCCGCTGGTTTTATAAAACCTGCTGAATTCCTCAAAATAGTCTTCCGACTCGCCGTCGGTCATGACAATGATGGCGCTTATATAGCTGCCGGCATTGTAATTTTGCATCAGGCGAAAAGATCTGATAATGGGGGTGTATATATCCGTACCGCCCCCCGGCTGCGTGGAATCAATTTCCCGGTACGCGTCAAGCAGTTTTTGCGGATCGTTTCCCGACACTCTGATGATCTGCCGGATTCCGCTGTTAAATAAAATAAAAACATGTTCATCCCTTTCCCCGGCGGATAACAAATTCCGTTTTGCCGTCTCCTGATCCAGCAGATTCCACATGGCCTCCTTGAGCTGCGCCTCCCCCGCGTCCGCCATACTGCCGCTAAAGTCAAGGCAGTAAAATGTAAGGGAAGGTTTCTTGAGTTTTTCCTGGTACAGTTCCAGGGCCCGTTCTATTGCCGCCGCACCGGGCATTTTAACAATAGACAGAGTTTTGTTGATGTCTATCCCTTCACCGGCGTTGAAAACACTTTCGTTTTCCCTGCTTATGGGGATAAAGCCCGTGCGCCTTCCGGTTTTCTGAATGTTCACCTGGACGGGGGTGGACAGTAAGTAGTCCTGCAGTTTTTTGAAGAGTCTTTCTTTTTCGGAATCACCGTTGTCGATATACCCCAAAGGCGAATCGGCCATAGCCACCCCTTCTTTGGGATACACCGCGTAGAGGACTTCCCGACCATCTTCCCGCAGCCGTCTGTTCGCGCTGATGATCAGGGTTTCGTAGTTCACCATGGCATCGTAATCCGAGGCCAGAAACAGATCCTTGAGCCAGTCGGAACTGCCGGAGGAACGATTGATTCCCTTGAGCAGTTCGCTGACGGATCGCTGCAAGGCGGGGTCATCCAGATCGTCTGCATGTATCATTTCCGGGTTGCCGAGAAAGGCGTACAAAAAGCTGATGTAGGCGCAGGCCCCGGAATTCGACTGGGTGGCGCTGGTCATGCAAAAGCTCAAATCTTTTGCCTCTATGGCCGCAAGAATATCGGAGACGGAAACCTCACGGGCCGTAAAACCCAGGCGGCCGGCGATGCTTTTCTTTATGCCGAACACCACCGGGGTCTGATACACGCTGGCCGTGTGTTTCACCTTGAACGAAGTATCCCCCAGGGAAAGCCACATGCTGTTGGCGGGCCAGACCGCATCGTATTCCCCGCCACCCTGCCGCAAAATTTGCATGATGTCCAGGGAACCCATATAACTTATGCTGAGTGCCGTTCCGTTCTTGCCGCAAAAATCTTCCAGGAGAAATTCCAGATCCCGGTTTTCGGAACCCGAAACGATCCGCAATAAACTTTTTTGAGTTGAATTATTTATCGACAGGGTTGTTGTATTGCCGTCTCGGACCGCTGTAACAGTAAAAGTCCTTTCTCCATTGTCGTTTGTACACCCGGACAAAATAAGGGACAATAACACCGCATATAAACAGCCTGATTTAAACAACTCCATCATTACACCCCGCCTCCACGGTACGGATACATCCATTTTGCATGGTTATGTTAAAATTTCGTGAAAATTGTGTTAAATGCGTGTAAGATGATGCAGCCATTGCTTTTGTAGTGTCCGTAAAAAAGTAAATTCGGATTCGTTATCCCTTGACATAAACGCTTTCTTTTGTAAGTATGAACTAACTTAATGACTTAAGGAGCCTGTTCGTAATATGGAGAAAAGAGTTTTGAATACCGTCCTGCTGTCCATGGAAAATTTAAAGGCAAAACCTGTTCGCAGCGCCTGTCTGGCGGTAGTGGCGGCAATCCTGGCGTTTACCCTCTTTGGCGGATCGATCCTGGTTCTGAACCTCCGCCAGGGTCTGGACACGATGACCAGGCGTTTCGGTGCGGATTTGATGGTGGTTCCTGAAGGGGCTTCCGAAAAAGCCCAGTCAATACTGCTCCGCGGGGCGGCAAGTTATTTTTACTTTGACAAGGCGGTGGTTGACAGAATCTCCCGGACCGAGGGCATAGCCTGCGCGTCTCCCCAGTTTTTTCTTACCTCCCTTTCGGAGAGTTGCTGCGACGCAATGGTACAACTTATCGCATACGATCCCGAAACGGATTTTGTCGTCCAGCCCTGGATGGCGGAAAAATACAGCGGTTCCGTGGAAGACGGCCAGCTTGTGGTGGGCAGCCGTATCGCAATACGTACAGACGGTACCATCAGGATCTTGGGGCATAACTATCCGGTAGCCGCCAGACTTTCAAGAAGCGCCAGCGGGCTGGACACATCGGTTTTTATGACCATGAATACCATGCGGCTCCTTATCGGTCAGGCCCGTACGGAAGGCTATAATTTTCTGGCGGTCCAGGAAAGAGAAATAACCAGGGGAACCGTTTCGGCAGTTCTGGTAAAAACCGATCCGTCGAGATCCCCGTCGAGGCTTGCCCAAACCATACGGAAGGAAAACTCAGGCGTGGATGTGGTTGTTTCCCAGAGGATCTTTTCCGGCATCTCCGAAACTCTTACCGGGATGATAGACTATATCCGCCTTTTTTCCGTCATACTCTGGGTATTGGCGTTTATCATATTGGCCGCGGTGTTTTCGCTTTCTATCCATGAACGGAAAAAGGAATTTGCCGTCTTGCGTATTCTCGGGGCCACCCGGGGAAAGTTGGCCGCTATGATTTTAAGCGAATCGGCCCTGGTCTGCATTGCCGGCGGCGGGGCGGGGATCCTCCTGGCAAGCCTTGTAGTGTTCCCCTTCAGTACCCTGATTGGAGAGCGGATCGGGCTACCCTGGCTTGACGCGCCGTTTTTCAGCATTACCCTGCTTGCCCTGGGGAGCCTCTTCCTCTCGGCCCTGACGGGACCCCTGGCCTCGCTTTATTCGACGTTCCGGATCAGCAGGGCGGAAACGTATTTTACCATGCGGGAGGGTGAGTAGATGGGAATGTTTGAACTAAGGGAACTTTCTAAGGAATATAAGCGGGGCGGCCGGGTCTTTAACGCGGTGAACCGCGTCAGCCTTTCGGTTGAACCGGGGGATTTTATCAGCGTCACCGGCCGTTCGGGTAGCGGGAAAACCACTCTACTCAACATGGGAGCAGGGCTGCTTACGCCAACCCGGGGCTCCGTCTTTTTTGAGGGAAAGGACATCTATACCCTGGGGGATAAAGAAATTTCATTTTTGCGGAACGAGAAAATCGGTTATGTCCCCCAGGGGCAAAGCCTTCTTTCAAACTTTACGGTGTTTGACAATGTGTGTATTCCCTGGTTCCTGTTTAAACGCGAGGGGCATGTGGAAGGAAGGGCCTTTATCCTGCTTGAGAAAGTGGGGATAAGCCACCTGGCTTCTTCGTATCCCAAAGAGTTGTCCGGCGGCGAGATGAGGCGGGCGGCTATTGCCCGGGCCCTTATCAACAATCCCCGGCTCCTCATTGCCGATGAACCAACCGGCGATCTGGATGTGGAGACCACGGCGGAGATCATGAGGCTCTTCAGCCGTATTGCGCAGGAAGGAACGGCGATACTCATCGTTACCCATGAACTTGATACCCTTGATCACGGGAATAAAACCTATTCGATGGACGCGGGGAATCTCGTGCCCCATACTGCCTAAAACCTTAGGCTGTCATGGATCCCGGCGTCGTCACGGATGCCGCGTTTAACGGCATCGTCAAACGGTACTACGAAAGGATCCTCAAGTTCTGTGTGTATACGCTGGGAGGTAACCGAAGCGCCGCCGAAGACTGTACCCAGGATATTTTTCTCATCCTCTACGAGAATATGGGGCGGCTCAAGGATTATGACAAAATCGGCGGCTGGCTTTATAAAACCGCGGAACATATCGCAAAACAATACGCCGCTTCCCTGCGGAAAGAACGCAAAAAAATCATTACATTCTTCCCTACCTTCACAACCGGAGACGGAGAAACGCCCCTTGATCGTATTGCCGCCGGGGGCAGCATAAAAAGTGAGGAAGAACAGATTACGGAAGAAAAAGCCGTAGCCCGGGCCGCCGCCGAAATCGGGAAACGCCTTACCCCGAAGGACAAACAGATTCTGGCTCTCGCCTTCCGGGAAAGACACCCGCTTAAAGAAGCTGCCGCCCGGCTCAACATCAGTTTAAGCGCCGCGAAGTCCCGGGTCAGCAGGTTGCGGCAAAAGATAAACGCTCTTGCCAGGGAATTGCTGGCGGATTGAAGTTTTTTGGCGCAACTTTTCGTACAAACGGGGAGTAGTATAGTAAGGTGTAATATGGAGATACGGAAGATCCGGGATTCTCTCATCAAAGATATAGAATCGGAACTGGAAAAAGGCTCTGATGCCATCGATCCCGGTTTTATTGACCGCCGGGTAGATGAGTTGTACCTGCTGGACGGCCTTTCCCCGCCAAAGCTGAACGATGAAGCCTTGGCCGCCGTTACCCGGTCAATCCGCATCCGCGCCGCCTGGAGGCGCCGGAATAGGTTGGCGGACGAAGCCCGAAAACGCCGGTTTGCGCACCGGGCTGTCCGCGGGGCTATGGCGGCCTGTTTTGCCGTTTTGTTTTTCTTTTCCGTTAACTATGTAAGCGTTCTGGTAACCGGTTCCTGCCTCCCCTCCAAAGTAGGCATAAAAATCTGCTGCGGAACAAAATTCTGCCTCTGCGATATAGACAAAGCCAAAAAACATCCCATCCTAAATAAAAAAAATGCAACCTTTTACGATTCCTTCGAGTAGATACTAAGGAGCAATATCATGAAAAAAACAACTGCCTTTGCGCCCATCCTGGCGGGACTGATCCCCTGCATGGCGGCGGTCTGCGCCGCCGCCGGGAACAATGGGTCGGACCGCCGGGGATTCAATGCCGGAGGCATCGTATGAAAAACCGTATTATCTCTGGCGTTGCTGTAATTGTTTCCGGGCTGCTCATAGCATTGGGGCCCCAATTTCTGTTCAAAGTCTGTGCGGCCACGGGGGATGTGTTTATGAAGTGCCACTGGTCGGCCCAGGCGGAAATAGGCGCCGGCGCCTTAATTGCCGCCCTGGGTATCGCCCTCGTGATTTTTGCCTCAGCCGAAACACGGCTGGGACTGACTATCGGGGTATTTCTGTCGGGCGTTCTCGCCCTTCTTATCCCCCACGCCCTCATCGGCGGCTGCTCCATGCCGTCTATGCCCTGCCGTAAAATTTCCTTTCCGGCAATTACCGTTATCGGCATCCTGCTGTTGATAGGAGCGGCTCTTAATGCGTTGTACCTTACCCGGAAGAAAAGATAAGCCCTAAGTGTGTAAGATGATGATTAAAGCGCGATCTCTCCCGGAAGTTCCGCGTCCATAGCGCCCGGCGGGACGGGGTGTTCGGAGTAGAGGCCGTGGAAATCGCTGCCCCCTGAAAGAAAAAGGCCGTAACGCCGGGCAGCCTCCTGTACCGCCCGCTGCCGTTCGGGGGTTTGGGTAGGGTGTTTGTATTCGACGCCGGAAAGGCCCAATTCAACCAGCCGGGGAAGGAAGCCCATGGTATCGTATTGAAAGGGATGGGCAAGAACGGCAAGGCCGCCGCAGTCCCGGATAAGGCGTACCGCGTCTTCGGCGCTCATGTAACAGGCGGCAACCGCCGCAAGCCCGCCGGGGCCGAAAAGCTCCCGGTAGAGGGGGCCGTAAATCGCGGAAGTGTAGCCCCGGTCGGCCAGGGTGTGCATGATGTGCTGGCGGTAGACGGTTCCGTCCAGGGCGGCATACTCCAAAACGTCTTCCCGGCG
>JAITLC010000044.1 GCA_031278095.1 Treponema sp. | reverse complement strand
TCCCGCATATCCTTGCCCTTGTGGAGGACCTGGATATACCAGGTTTGATGGTTAATCCCCGCGCAGATGATGTCCACCTCCGATACCGGCAATCCCAAGACCTCGGCTATCTGGGCGTGGCCGTGCTGCACCCCGTGACAGAGCCCCAGGGTTCGCACCCCGCCGTAGGTGTTGGCGGCCCAGGTATTCATGGCATTGGGATTGGAGTAGTTGAGGAACAGGGCGTCTTTTTCGGCCACCTCCCGAATATCCTTGCACATATCCAGGATCACCGGGACGGTTCGCTGGCCGTACATAATGCCTCCGGCGCAGATCGTGTCCCCCACGCACTGATTTACCCCGTATTTCAGGGGGATCTCCACGTCCAGTGCAAAGGCGTCAAGCCCTCCCACTCGGGCAAAGGAAAAGATGTATCTCGCGCCCTGAAGGGCTTCCCTCCGATCAGTGGTTTTGGCCAACCAGACCCGGTCCAGGCCGTTGGCCGCTATATCCCGCTCCAACACATGGTAGATCATGTCCAAGTTGGAAGCGTCAATATCCATCAGGGCAATCTCAACATCCCGAAATTCCGGGACGGTAAGGATATCCGCCACCAGTCTCCGGGTAAACCCCACGCTGCCGGCGCCGATAAAAGCTATTTTCATCAAGTTAACTCCTTAGGCTGTTTATCTAGTGTCTGTCCATAATGTAGATACATTATGGACAGACTTCCTTAAAAAAGATATTTGCGTACCGTTTTGGTACAAAACGGGAGCAAATACAAGGTCTGTAGACAAAGTAACCGACTTTGTGTATAGACACTATCTACAATACCACCCTTTTATACATCCCGAAATATGACGGTTGTGCTATTTATAGCACGAATGGCCCATATATATGCTTTCAAATACATTAAAAGGGGCTATACTTTGCAGAGCGTCTTCTGTTCCGGTAGAGCAGAACCTTAATTTTGAAAACCGGAGTGTTATCATCGATGGAATGCGATTTTTCCGCCCTTCCCCTGAAAAGGCAGGCTTCCCGGTATCCGGGCAGGAATTTTCCCCTCCACGCCCTGACGGTTCTCTCGGGGCATAACAGGGAAACCGGTGTAAACTACTACAACGATTGCCGGCTGGAAACCGGATCTCCCTATGGGGTATGGCAGTACACCCTTTCGGGCCGGGGCCGTATTGAGTCCCGGGAGGGCCGCCGGGATCTTCTGCCCGGTTCCCTCATGATCCTGCCGGTTCCCGGTCAGCAGGTATACTACCTGAGTGAGAATTCGGATCATTGGGAATTCGTGTTCCTGGTGATGATTGGCCGGGAGGCGGTTCGGATAACCCGGATGATTGAACAGCGGCTTGGCGCGGTGACCCTCACCGGGGAAAATTCCCCCACGGTGAAACTCTTATACACGATCCTGGATAAGCTCTTTACGGGGGAGATCTCCGATCCCTTTGTCAACTCTTCGTATACCTATCAGCTCTGTATGATGTTTTTGAAGGAAACCGGGGGAAACCAGGACATTCGCCGAAAACAATCTTTTGAGGAGCTGCATGCTTTTTTAAAGGCAAACCTGTACCGGGATATTCAAGTGAAGGAAATGGCGGATTTTATGCGTATGAGCCGTTCCCATTTTACCCGGATCTTCGGCGGGGAGATGGGCATGAGCCCCCGAATCTATCTGGAAGACCTTCGGCTGAAAACCGCGGGGGAAATGCTCTTTGAAGAAGGGACAAGCGTCAAGGAAGCCGCCGCCCGCTGCGGCATCTACGATGCCAATTACTTCTGCCGCCGCTTTAAAAAACACTTCGGTATGTCCCCGGGCAAATACAAAATACAGGGACGGTAAGGGATTGCGCATCTATAAAATTAAAGAAAAAGCCGTTGGCTTTTTTCTCACTCCATAGGATATTTGAAATTCCACTGCTTGCGGATAGCATCCATGGTTTCCATGATCGTCAGGGATTCATCGAGAGTCATGACGGAACTTTCAAGTCTTCCTTCCCGGAGACAGTCCATCACTTCCTCTGCCTGGTAATTGTAACCGTTGGAAATAAAGTCTCCTTCAAAGCGGTAGGTTTCCCTGCCGTAGAAAATATACTCGGCGCTGTGGGCAAATACAAAGTTGGGAATATGGATATAGCCTTGGCTGCCGTAGATCCATGCGTCGTTCTGCAGGCTGACGCAGAGGGATGTTGAAAGGGAGGCTGCCTTGTTTTTCTCGTAGGAGATTACTGCAGAAGTTATCTCGTCAACGTTGGTATCCCCGGTCTGGAGCACAGAGCCGATGTGTTCAGGCTTCCTGCCGCCGTAGACCATGCTTGCCATGGACAGAGGGTATACGCCTGCGTCGAGGAGGGCGCCGCCACCGAGTTCCGCCTTGAGGAGCCGGCTTTCAGGATTGCGGGGCTGGAAATTGAAACCGAAATTTGCCTGCACAAACTTTACTTCGCCGATAAGATCCTGGGCAAGCCATTCCCGCACTTTCCGGACAGGAGGCACATAACGCGTCCACATGGCTTCCATGAAGAAGACCTTGTTCTCGCGGGCAGAGTCTATCATCTCCCTGAGTTCCGCAGCGTTTATGCACAGGGGCTTTTCGCAGAGAACGGATTTCTTTGCCTTGAAGGCCTTTATCGCAAGTTCCCTATGAGTGCTGTGGGGAGTACCAATGTAGATTACATCGACAGAAGAATCACCAAGCATATCGTCGTAGGAATCGTACTTTTTGGGGACACCGTACTTGTCCGCAAAAGATTCCGCAGAAGCCTTGCTGCGGGAAACGACAGCCAGCGGCTTTGCCCCTTCCGCGGCAAAGAGCCCGGTAATAAACTTGTTGGTAATTCCCCCTGTTCCCACCACGGCCCAGTTAATGGTCTTCTTCACGTTTCCTCCTTTTGCATCCGAGTCTGTTCCAAAATATCAGACTTTGGAACGGCAACCTTAAATTGGACTTGTTCAATAACCCGGTTGATTATCGAACAAGTCATTTTAGCGGAATTTGTTCAAAAACTAAAGTTTCTGAATAACTCTATTACCGAACTTGTTCCTAAGTCAACCGGATTTTGGAACAAGCTCATCTACCTTTTGTATTTCAGTGTATCCAGCGCCGTTTCTCCCCGGATAAAGGTGAACCAGAGTTCCTTGCCGGTATTCTCCCGGAGCACCTTGTAGAAGGCCGCAACATCCTTCACCTCCCTATCATTTACCGCAGTAATTCTGTCGCCCGGCTGCAGGCCGATAATGGCGGCGGGGCTTTCGGTTATCACCTGGGCGACATAGAGTCCTTTGGCATTCTTGTCCAGCTTGAGGCTGTTACGGATCGATTCCGACAGCTCTACTACATAGGCGCCGGGCCAGAGTCTCTTGTTGTCCGAGGCCACCTGATCGGTCCTTTCCTCTATACGGACCTGAACATCCATGGAAGCGCCGTCGCGGATAACCGTAAAGACAGCCCTGTCGCCGGGGCGGAGATCGCCAACCATCATGGTAAGGGGATTCATGCCGCGCACTTCCTTGGCGTCCACATGGGTAATAAAATCGCCGGGCTTGATTCCGCCCTTGTCCGCAGGAGAACCCAGGAAAACCTGAGCTGCCAGCGCACCCCGCTTGCCCTCCACACCCAACGCCTGAGCGGTCTCCTTGCCGGGATCGGTAAGGGAAACGCCGAGCCAGCCGTTTTTGATGGAACCGGTGTCGATGAGTTCATCCAGGGTACGTTTGGTATTGTTAATGGGGATGGCAAAACCGAGACCCACGGAACCGCCCCCGGAAGAATTACTGGCGATCCAGGTATTGATGCCTATCACTTCCCCCCGGATATTGACCAGGGCGCCTCCGGAATTCCCCTGATTGATCGAAGTATCGGTCTGGATGAAGTCGTTGATATTCCCCGCAGGGCCGCCGGTTCGGCCTACGGCGCTCACAATGCCCATGGTTACCGAGGACATAAAACCCAGGGGATTACCCACGGCAACGGCCCAGTCCCCTACCCTCACCTCATCGGAATTCCCCAGCGTGGCAAGGGGAAGAAAATCCTTGGTTTCGATGGAAACGACGGCAAGATCCTTCCGGGCATCTTTTCCCACGAGAACCGCCGGATATTCCTTGCCGTCGTTGGCGGCGGCAATAATCTCGCTGGCATCTTCCACCACATGGTTATTGGTGAGGATATAGTACTTGCCGCCGGAGTACCGGACTATGATACCGGAACCCAGGCCCTGGGAACGAAATTCCCGCTCCTGCCCCTGATCATCCCGGGGCCCGAAGAAAAATTCCCAGGGAATACCATTGAAGTTGGGAACCTGCTGCCTCCGCACGGTAACCGTTTTAAGCTCTACCACCGAGGGGAGCACCTTATCCGCCACGGAACGGAACGCATTCTGCAGACCTTCCGCCACTGCCAGGGCATCGGCAGGTATCACTACGGAGCTTTCCTGGGCCTGAACAGCTTTCCCGGCGCCGGGAGTTGAGCAGGAAAAGGAAAGAAAAGCAAGGGAAAACCCGAAAATTACCCCCAGCAGCACCAAATTAAAGATAAGAAAGTTCTTTGAAGACAGTTTTTTGACTACGTTCATTTTTTTCTCCTGAAAAATTTAATAATGTGAGCCGGTTTCAAAACCCGGTTGGTTCTCCGCCAACCTGCGGTTAGCTTTCAAGAAAGCCTACGGGTTTCAATGCTCAGCATTTTGCTGTTTTTTATGAGCCTGTCCCAAAAACTGAAGTTTTGGGAAAGCCTCTTATGTGTCTGAATTATCTCGATATTTCAGATTTTATTTCTTTATCGAGGCTGTGTCAAAACTTCGGTTTTGAAACGGCAACCCTGCAACATTACAATGGCCGGTGAAAAACTAACCGGGTTTTGAACCAGTTCTATTTATAAAAAAAATCCTCATGAAAATAGTTACACTGGAGCCGGGGCCCGGAATTCACTCAGGCTGAAGGCTGTAGACCGGCAAAGACTTCCAGGGGCTCGGTGAGGATCTCGGTGCGGCCGCCGTAGATTGCAATGGTATGCTCCCAGTGGGCAGAAACCTTACCGTCGGCGGTGACCACTGTCCAACCGTCTTCAAGGATCTCAACATCCCCGGTTCCCAGGTTGATCATCGGCTCAATAGCAATAACAAAGCCCTTGCGTATCCGGGGATTGGGGCCGTGGGGATGGTTGGGTACCTGGGGATCTTCATGGAGTTCCAGACCGACGCCATGGCCGCAGAACTGGTGCACTACTCCGTAACCCTTCTCCTGGGCATAGCCATTCACCGCCCGGGCAATCTGAAGAAGCCTCTCTCCCTCCCTTGCCGCCTCAATGCCCCGGTAGAGACAGCCGCATGCGGCCGCATTCAAGGCATGAATTTCCGGGCTCGACTTCCCGGCCTCGATACTTATAGCCTGGTCGCTGATGAACCCTCCCAGATCGATACCGCTGTCCAGGGAAACAAGATCACCGTCTCGAATCTTCCGTTTGGAAGGGATGCCGTGGATCACCTCATCGTTGATGGAAATGCAAACCGAAGCCGGATAAGGATTCTTCTTCGGCCCGTAATCCAGAAATGCCGGCCTGCCGCCCGCTTTTTTGATCCAGGTATAGACCCACTTGTCTATCTCCATGGTCTGGACGCCCGGTTTTACCAGAGGAATAAGTTCCCGGTACATGGCGGAAAGCATCTTGCATGAATTGCGGATACCGTTTATCTGGCTTTCATTTTTCAAGCGAATCATACATTAAGCTTCCTGCGGAGTTTTGATGTATTGGGAAGCGCCGGATCCCGTTTGAGCGCCTCCCGGATAATCCCTGCGGCGGAGGAATAATCCCCCAGCATATAGAGAGTTTCCGCCATGGAACGAAGCCAGCGGGCCTCGTCCCGGGGAGGAAAACCAAGTTCCAAAAGGGTTTCCATGCAGGAAAGCCATGTTTCTTCGTCTACCTGCGACTTAAGATGAAGCCTCACCAGTTCCTTGAGGCTGATCTCCACATCTTCCACAAAAAAATGAAAGTAGGGCTTGCGCCGTTCTTCCCGAAGCACCCTGGTAAGCAGCACAAAGGCATCGTAGTATTCCCCCCGGCAGGCCAGCTCGCCGGCAAGAAAATAGGCGCCGTCCATCCAGTCATCCCGGGAAAGATACTTTTCCATAGGAAAATTGATACCGCCATTTTTCTTCCAGACGGCGATGGCATCCTCCTCTTCCAGATGAAAGAGTTCAAAAAGCACCAGTTTCGCCTGACTGGCAGGGTCTTCGGGCCTTTGCCGCAGGAAAGTCCGGTAATCAAAACCTCCCCGATCCACAAAACGTGAATAGACTCTGTCATACTCAAAACGGCGATCGGCATCGGAAAGGATCTTGTAGGCCGCAAGCAGCTTCCGCATCCTGTCTTCGGTACCCTTGCCCGCTATATCCGGATGCAGCCGCTTTGCCTTTTCCCGGAAAGCCTTCTTTATATCAACAGAACTGGCCTTTTCCGTTACTCCAAGCAGGCTGTAGTAGTTATCCACGCTGTTTTTCCGCTACCTAAAAAATTAAATCGGAGATGAAGCCGTTTCAAAACCAAAGCTTTGAAACCGGCTCAGATGAAACAAAGTTTCATGCACTAAAAGAGCTCTCAGGCTCCTATTCTTTTACCCAGAGCTTCCGCATGGGGAGCCGAGAGGAGAATATCGCTCCAATTCACCGTCATGCCTTCTTTTTCCATGGCCTTCATCAGGTTTGAAAGAGCGCGGGCGGTAAAGAGCCCCCCCTTCCGGATAAAGGCGGCGCTCTTCTTGCCTCCGAGACTGCTCCCCGCCGCAAGCACAGGGGCCAGGGAATCGGCAAGCTTGCCGGAAAAGAAACCAATGGGCTCGGCAACTACGGCAATATACTCATAGCCGGGAAGCCTCATACCGTCTTCTGTCCATGCATCGAGTATATCTACCCGGTGCCCCATGGACTCCATACCCTTTGCCAGGGATTTTACATAGTCCGGAGGAGGCTTTCGCTGCGCCGGTACACTAACTATGGCAATTCTCATGAATACATCCCTTTTTACTTCTACGCCTGTTTATATATCTGATCAATACCCGGTTCCTTGACAAGAAGCACCGAACATTTGGCATTTACCATAAGTTCCCGGTGGGAATGAGAGATAATATCCCTGGCGCTGCGATCCTTTTCCCAGCCTCCCAGAACGATAAAATCGGCCTTTTTCTCGTCCGCCACGGTAAGAATCTCCGTATAGACCGCTCCCCGGCGAATCTCCCGCTCCACCTTGACTCCCTTGGCCCGGGCCAGCTCTTCAACAAAGGAAAGATAACGTTCGCCATTGGCTTCCAGACTCTTTTCGTACTCCTGACTCTCCTCCTGGATGAAGATCTTGCTCAAGGTAAGCTGGCGAATCGTGGCGGTATCTACGACATACACTGCGGTAAGTCTGCAGCGAAGCTGTTTACTCATGACGATTGCATACTTGGCGGCGAGGATTGAAGCATCCGAACCGGTGATTACCACCACGATGTTGGAGATAAGGGGCTTCATCATTATTTTTTTCCGGCCTTCCTTTTCAAGAGTTTGCTGGTAAAGAAGGAATCCCTGTCCCGTTCTTCCAGGCTCGATTCAATATAGACCCTGGTTTCTTTGGCGGTAGGAATAACCATCTTCTCAAGGGCATTTACCCTGCGCTGGGTTTTACGAACCTCACGGGCAAGACGCCATGCAACGGTTCTTACCGCCGCCAGTTCCGTACAAACCTTCAGCATCTCAAAGAATTCTAACACAGTTTCATCGCATTCTGCAAATGAATTTGCCGGAGAATACTTAAGTTCCGCTTCGGGAAGCTTGATTTCAAGACCCGGAAGGCTCATCCCGGCGACCGAAACCTGTTTTTCCCGCAATTCAAACTGGTAACGAATATTCCGGGAAAGCCGGTCAGCCCGTTCCCGGCCCACCACGATGAGCATACGCTTCAGGGCAGGATAGGCGGAGGCCGCCCGCGCATCAAGATCCCGCTCCAGAAGCTTTACCTGCTCCACCTTTGCCATGAGTTCCATCACAAGAATCTCCCGCTTCTGCTCCAGAAGGTCGTAACCCTCCTCGGCGACAGCAAGCCGCTCCTTTACGCGGATGAGATTGCTTTTTGTTGGAGCTATGTTTTCCTTAGCCATAGATACTCAAACTAATGAGACTGTTCCAAAACCTCAGTTCCTGGAACAAGCTCTAATGTATAGTATTGTATTTCATTTGACAATGGGACACGGATCTTATCGATTCGGGACAGAACCCGGGCCTGTGAACAGATTATTCCCAGGGATTGAGCAGGGACAGCCCCCCGATCTCATCGAAATGACGGATGTTACGGGTAAGGATGATCAGGCGGTAGGCCAGTGCCGTTGCGGCAAGAAGGGAGTCGATGTAAGGAAGAGTTCTGCCAATACCGGCCCGGAGTTTTCCCCATTCCAGCATGGAAGCAGAATCCGGAGAAATAATGCGGTTTTTGAATGCGGCAGGTATCTGATCATTGAGCCAGTGGAAAAGTTCGGCCCGCTTTTTCCCCTGGTGCAGCTTTTCTATCCCGTACGCTATTTCTCCGACAGAAAGAATGCTTATATAAACATCCTCCGGAGGGAGAGAATTAACAAAGGCTATTACCCGAGGGCTGCCGTTTTTCTTCCGTATGTCCGAGATTACACTGGTATCCAGGAGATACTTCACAGATCAATTTCCCTCATTTCCTCGGGCAGCCGTTCAGGTAATTCCAGTTCCGCCTCCGCCCAGGGGGAATTCTGAAAAAACTCCACAATGCTCTGCTTTTTTGGTCTGAGCCTCCGGTACTCCTCCATGGAGAGAAAAACAGCCGTTTCTTCCCCACGGACGGTGATGATCTGCGGCTCCTCCGCCGCCGCCTTGATAAGCGCGCTTAACATGGCCTTTGCCTCCTGTAGCTGCCAATGTGCGTTCCTTTCAACTTTTGCGTTCATGTGTTCTTTCCCTATAACCAATATGGTCTGACTAGACTGACTATAACACAGGAGAGGAAAGATGTCAAGAAGTCTATTATAATTGAGCCTGTTCCAAAACTAATTGACTGTGCGCTAAACGCGCACGGTTTTGGAACAGCCTCAATTGGAATCTTTTTAGACAATAACAGGCCAAACTTCGAGTTTTTAATTTCACCACGAAGGGACGCAAACCAACACGGACAAAACATGCGAATTCAGGTCAAAAAGCCTGCTTCTGTCCGTGAGATACCATCAAAAGATGGTTTGTGGTTAAATTATATAGAGTCTGTCTATAATGTAGACACATTACAGTAACCGACTTTATGGACAGACACTATATAAGCGACATTCGACCTAACCCTAAAAAGGACATGTTATTACCAAAAAAAGGCCTATCGGATTCTCATACCGCTTAATAAGGAGGAGGATATTTCTATTGCGGCTGTTAAACCGCAATGATAATGTCCTCATGTAAACGCAATAGAAATGACCCCTTTGGTAGAATAGCTGCAGGAGGGACAAGATGGCCGGGAAACTACCAATGGGACAAAAAGAACTGCTGAGAGGGAAAGTGATGGAACTGGTGAAACGGGGGCAAATGACGATACGGGCGGCGGCAAAAGAGCTGAAAATAAGCTACCGGCAAGGGCGGCGGATATATGCCGCCTATGAGAAGGATGGGGACCAGGGGATCATCCACGGGAATACGGGAAAGCGCTCCTCGTTGAGGAGATCCAAATATCCAAGAAAGGCCAACCGGACTCTCATGCCGCCTGAAGGAGCCTGTAAATTATTTTGTGTAAACGGTACATCATAGGGGGACTCTCTCTTCCCCGTAAATGATTGCGAATTGATTGAGGGCTGCCCCCCAATCCCGTATCGGCATTGTCCATTTTTTGGAAATGTTTTTCAAGCCCGTGAAAATCAATTTCATAGCCGCCTCATCATTCGGAAATGACCGGCGGTGTTTGATGGTTTTTTGAATCGTGTAATTGACCGACTCAGGGGAAACTTCGTTTCCCACGCGTTAGTCGTATATACCGCCTTCCTGATTTCAGGAGAGAACTTGAAAAACGGAATAACCTCAGCCCGCCGGCTGCGCCGGGATTTTGAAATCATCGGGTATGTGGTATCCCATACTTCGGCAAACTCCTCAAGGGCAACGGAGGCTAATTCGGCTGACGGCGAAAGATATATCTTTTTCAAGCCCGCCGTTACCGCCTTCCGGTCTTTGTACGGGACGAACCGTACCGGGTTGCGAACCATATGGACGATACAGAGTTGGACTTCCGTTTTGGGGAACACGGCGGCGACGGCGTCGGGAAACCCCGTGAGCCCGTCATCGGCCCGTCGTCGGTTCCCGGTTCTTTGGCGGTTTTTCCGTTCCGGCGGTTTGTCAGTGTTTTTTCACCCTGGTCATGTTTCTCATACCCAAGATGAAATGTCAGTTCAGCTTCCATGGTCCGCTCGACAAGCGCCCTGGTAAGCTGTTTCATGATACCCTGCGGCCCGTAAAAATCGTCCGGGCCGTGGTAGTCCTTCAGGATTTCATCAAGAACTTCTTTTGTAAAAGCCATACTTTCTCCTTCTTGTAGTATA
>JAITLC010000041.1 GCA_031278095.1 Treponema sp. | reverse complement strand
GTAGCGACGAACTACGTTCCTTCCTATTGTTATAACTATATCCAGTTGTGGTACGATTTCCGGGAAGATGTTATCCGCCGGGAACTTGGCTGGGCCGGGGATTGCGGCATCAACAGCCTTAGGATGTTCCTGCCATTATTCTCTTTCCAGGAGGGCGGACGGTGGCAGGAAGTAAAAGCCGGCTTCAGGGGGTTTATGCGGCTGGCCGAAGAAGCCGGCATGTCCGTGATGATAACTTTTCAGCCGAATTATATGCGGATTGAAATGTCCGGCAAGCCGCAGACGCCTTATGTGGATTTTAAACCCGGTAAGCATCAAAACCACTGGCAGTATCCGGAGAGCGGTTTTTCGAATTTTAAGGAACACCCGGCGGCATTGGAGGATATGTATGCCATGACGGACGACATCATGCACGAGTACCGGGAGGATAAACGGGTAATTGCCTGGGATCTCTGGAATGAGGCGCCCCAGGATGAGCGTTATACCGTGGAATGTCTGTTTAACCACGCCAGGAAGATAAACCCTTCCCAGCCCCTTACGGCTTGCTGGGAAGCCTACGATATTTCGGATATCGTAACTTTTCACAATTATACGAAACCGGCGGTAACCGAAGACAAGTACGTTTACCCGGGCAATACGGGCAAACAATACCCGGCAAATGCTTCCCTTGATTTCATCCCCGAGCTTGAACGGGCCTTGTCGTATAACCGGCCCGTCCTCTGTACCGAGTGCCTGGCCAGGACAAGGGGCCACGAAAACACTTTCGAACTCTTCCTGCCGTTTTTCGCAAAGTACCGCATCGGTTTTTACTTTTGGGGACTCTGCGCGGGTTCCGCCCAGTACCACTTCCCCTGGGGCTGGCCGGAAGGCACGCCGGAACCGAAAGACTGGTTTCACTGCATCCTCTACCCGAACGGAGAAGCCTACCGGGAGGAGGAAATTCTCCTGCTGAGGAATTTTAGATTTGTTCCGGAAGGGAAACCATGACATCCCACGCCGGCGTTTCACTGTAAAGCGATCCGGCAGTTAAATTTCTTGATTATAGTATCAATATGGTTCATAATTTTATCCTGTATACGGGTTGTTCAGGAAGTTGCTTACTTCCCGTCCACCCAATCATTATACTCGTGACCCGGAGGGATATATGAATAGCAAAGAACTTGTTTCCAAAATGACGCTGGAGGAGAAAGCTTCTCTCTGCTCCGGCCTTAATATGTGGTTTCTAAAAGGTATTGAGCGGCTTTCTCTCCCTTCGGTCATGGTTACCGACGGCCCCCACGGGCTGCGCAAGCAGCAGGGTAGCAGCGACCACCTTGGTATCAACGAAAGCGTGCCTGCCACCTGTTTCCCTACGGCGGCGGCTACCGCTTCAAGTTTTGATACCGCTCTCCTTGTTGAGATGGGAAAGGCCATAGGAGAGGAATGCCTGGCCGAAAAGGTGGCGGTAATTTTGGGGCCGGGGGTCAATATCAAGCGGAGTCCTCTCTGCGGCCGTAACTTTGAATACTTCAGCGAAGACCCTTATCTCAGCGGGGAGTTGGCTGCCGCCCTTATCTCGGGCATTCAGAGCAAGGGGGTGGGAACCAGTCTCAAGCACTATGCGGCCAACAATCAGGAGAAGTCCCGGCTCACTATCGATTCGGTGGTGGACGAGCGGAGCCTCCGGGAAATATACCTTGCCGCTTTTGAGAAAGCGGTAAAGCATGCCCGGCCCTGGACGGTGATGTGTTCCTACAACCGTCTCAACGGCACATACCTCTCTGAAAACAGGAAGCTGCTCAGCGATATTCTGCGGGATGAATGGGGTTTTGAAGGCCTTGTGATGACCGACTGGGGGGCGGCTTCCGACCGGGTGGAAGGCATCCGTGCGGGTCTCGACCTTGAGATGCCCGGTTCCGGGGGCGAAAATGATGCAAAGATCGTTGCCGCGGTAAAAAACGGCTCACTTGATGAAAAACTGCTCGATCTGGCAGCCGAAAGGGTAACGGATCTGATTCTCAAATTCCGGGACAAACTTGAACCTTCCCGTAGTTTCAGTTTCGATAAAGACGCCCATCACAGGCTTGCCGCAAAGATAGCGGCTTCTTCCGCGGTTCTCCTTGAGAATAAAGAGGACATACTCCCCCTCAAGCCCGGCGCATCCGTTGCGGTGATAGGCGCGCTGGCAAAGAATCCCCGTTACCAGGGGGCCGGGAGCAGCCGGATCAATCCTACCCGGATCGAAAGTCCCTGGGAGGCTCTCGGCGAATCGGGGCTTAAGGCCGATTATGCCGAGGGCTACTCGCTTAGGCCTGGTTCAGGCCCCGATGTGGAACTCATTGAACAGGCGGCGGCCCTGGCAAAGTCAAAGGATGCGGCCCTGGTTTTTGCGGGTCTTCCCGATGAATACGAGAGTGAAGGTTTTGACCGCACGAATCTTGAAATGCCGGAAAGCCATGTAAGGCTTATCGAGGCGGTTGTCACGGCCAATCCCAATACGGTGGTTCTTCTCCAGTGCGGCGCTCCGGTGGATGTTCCCTGGGCCGCTAAGGTAAAGGCCATTGTCCTCCTCTATCTGGGCGGTCAGGCGGGAGGCGCTGCGGCCGCGGATATTCTTGTAGGCAAAGTCAACCCTTCTGGCAAGCTGCCTGAAACCTGGCCTCTCAAGCTGGAAGACAACCCCAGCTATAAAAATTTTCCCGGCGGGGAAAAGACCGTGGAGTACCGGGAAGGGCTCTTTGTCGGTTACCGCTGGTACGACACGGCAAAAATTCCCGTGCGCTGGCCTTTTGGTTTCGGCCTCTCCTACACGAAGTTTGAATACAAGGCCATGCCGGTTCCGGCTTCCTTCGATCCTGAAAAGGGGAATCTGGAAATTTCTCTTACGGTACGCAATACAGGGGATCGCGGAGGAGCGGAGATCGTCCAGCTCTATATCGCAAAAGGAGACAGTTCTATCATCCGGCCAGAAAAGGAACTGAAAGGCTTCCAAAAGGTTTATCTTGAAACGGGGGAGTCAAAACAGGTTTCTTTCATCCTCGACAGGCGGAGTTTTGCCTATTACAATCCCGTCCCGGTAAATGGGAAACCCGCAGGCTGGTCGGTGGAAGGCGGCCTTTACCGGATCCTCATCGGCGCTTCAAGCCGGGATATAAGATGCGAATCCGCCGTCACGGTAGCAGGCGGCGGCAGGGAAAGCCTCCTTGCCTTCCTTAAAGAGAAGGCTCCGGCCTACTTCGATTCCCCCGCTTCTCCCCTTGACATCCCCGACGCCGATTTTGAGGCTCTTCTGGGGAGGCCCATACCACCCGGGAACCGGGTCCCCGGCGAACCCTACAGCATTAACAGTCCCCTCTCCACGATCAAGGACACGGAACTGGGCAAGCCCATCTATGACGAAATAGCCGCAGGGCTCAAACAGATGTTCGGCGACAGTCCCGGCCTCTTCCTCATGTTCCGGAGCATGATGGACGATATGCCGCTGAGGAGTCTTGTCATGTTTGGCGGAGGAAAGATTAACAGGGCGGGGGTAGAAGATCTGGTAAAGTCCCTGAACTCCGGCCTTCCCTGAGCCGCAGTGTTGCCGTCAGGATGGATCGCATGGTAGCGCTCATCGTTGCCCTGCTGGCATTACTTCTCTTTTCCGGTTTTTTTTCCGCAAGCGAGACTGCTTTTTCTTCAGCCAGCAGGATCAAGCTCAAGAATTTGGCGGGAAACGGGGACAAACGCGCCAAACTGGTTCTTCATCTAATTGAAAAATACGACCGTCTTCTCTCCACGGTGCTGATCGGTAATAACATTGTCAATATTACCTCTTCCGCCCTGGCGACAGTCCTCTTTGTCGGATTCTTCGGAAATGCCGGAGTAAGCATTGCCACCCTGGTGATGACAATATTGGTGCTGATTTTCGGGGAGATTTCTCCCAAGACTCTTGCAAAAGAATCGCCGGAACGGATCGCCATGGCCTTTGCGCCGGTTTTGCGCTTCTTCATAATTTTGCTTAATCCGGTAAACCGTCTGATAAGCCACTGGAGGCGTTTTCTGGTTTCCGTTTTCAGGGTGAAGCAGGATCGTTCCGTTACCGAAGACGAACTTTTAACCTTTGTGGAAGAAGTTGCCCACGGCGGGGGCATCAACGAGGGCGAAGAGGAAATGATCCGCCAGGTGATCGAGTTCGATGACATCACCGCACGGGAGATCTGTACCCCCAGGCTTGATATTACCGCCGTTTCTCTTGGCGATACGGTAGAGGAAATTGAAAGACGTTTTGCGGAATCCGGCTTTTCCCGGCTTCCCGTATACCGGGACAGTATCGATAATATCACGGGAGTGCTCCTGCTCAAGGATTTTTACCGGGAAGCCCTGAGACGCGGTACGCCGGTGGAAACGCTCATCAAGCCGGTACTGTATGTTTCCTCCCTGATCAAAATCCACCGGCTGCTCCATACCCTGCAGCAGAAACAGAGCCATCTTGCGGTGCTGGTGGACGAATACGGCGGCACTGTCGGCATTGTTACCATGGAAGATATCATGGAAGAACTCGTTGGTGAGATCTGGGACGAACATGACGAAGTGGTAAAAACCATCAAAAACATCGGGGCAGACGGCTGGGCGGTGCTGGGCACGGCGAATCTGGAAGATGTTTTTGAATTTTTCGGGGAAAAAGCGGATAGTGAAGCGCCTCCCAGAAGTACTACTGTTGCCAGTTGGGTACTGGAGGAATTGGGCCGCCTTCCCCGCATGGGGGACAGTTTTGTGTATGGATCACTGCAGATCCGCATCTCCAGAATGTACCGCCGCCGGGTCATGGAGGTCATTATCCGGTCTGCGCAGGCGGCAGGTATTGCGGCCTCTTAACCGCACTTTCGGCTATTCTCGGTTTAAGATAACCACGAATACTAATCACAACGGCGGTCAAAGAACATAACGAGGAGCGACGTTTCGGCGCCGCTGCCTCGAATAGGATCCCGGTATACCCCGGGCATTCAGGCCGTTTCCCCGCATCAAACGAGCCGCCTTCTTACGGTTTACATGTCTGCCGCCCTCCCCGTGCAGGGCGCCCCTCGCCCGCTCACCTGCCGCACCGGTAGTGACGCCGCTTTTGTATCCGGCGAATAAGGCCCGCCGGTTCCGCGCCGGTTTCCTTCCGTCCCGGCGGATACTTTGTTCTTCGCCCGCTTGTATTAGGCGCTGCGGCTGCCCCCGGTCATCTCCCGGAGCTTGCTCCGGTTTCAATTTCGTAACAGTTTTCGTTTACGGGTATGAACCCAGGCATACAATCCATACCTTATAGAACGAAGATACCCAGGAGCTTGCCCTTGGGTTCTTCATTAAATGACGCCAATCAGCGTATGTGCCCATTTCATTGCGCAAATACCGCATTAAATAGGATTTCGTTCACCTCTTTAAGGCCCACTCGAACCATACGAACAGAAGAGAATTCAGGTAAAAATGAAGGCCGTCGAAGCAAACGGTAGTGTCTGTTCGTACCGTTCGTGGTAAACTGAAAATTGCTGCCAAGGCGCCTTCAAGCCTTGACATTGACAGAGCTTTTTTCCATGATGATCCGGGTATGATGGAAACAGTATATTCAAGGCCTTATCTTGAAAGTTTAAGCACCGATGAACTGATCCAACTGGCTGACAAGGCAGGCATCGACATTCCCCCCCACCTGGATCGCATATTTATCATCAGCGAGTTGCTGGAATACGGCGAAGTAGAGGAGGCTTACGCCGATGATACGGAGGAGTCTCCCCCGCCTCAGGCGGATTATATTGATGCGGTTCCCCTGGTAAAACAGTACAATATCACCTATATCGAAGTTTTGATTAGGGATCCTCTCTGGGCCTTTGTCTTCTGGGAGGCCGCCTCGGGAATCCGGGAGATCCATGAAAATGCTCTCGACTTTGGAGGCTATAGTCTCCTTGTATCCCCTGCTCATTCAGGAAAGGGAAGATCGGAAGACAGTTTTGAGATTCCTGTGGGTATCGAAGACATGGCCTGGTATATCGGTTTTCCCCCGGAATTGAGAAAAGCCGGGGAGAGGGGTATGGTTTCATGTTATCAGGTACAGCTTTGCGCTTCCCGGGAATTCGGCAGAGTTTCTCTCTGTGAGTCGGCGCCTTTTACCATGCCTGCATTGCAGGGGCCTCCCTCCCAGCCGGATACGCTTTCGCCATTGGCCGCCCTCTCCGGAGCGGCGGAATTCCGGGTAACTTGTCTTCAAGACCGGAAATCCCGGTTTATACAGGATTACTAATTCAATTTTTATGGAAAGAACTCCGGTCATTTCACTGGCGCTCAATGCGCAGCTTCCCTTTATCAGCCCCCTTGCCGGCTCTTCTCTAAAGAACCATTCCGCTGCGGAAGCGGGGAATATAAACTGGTTTTTTGAGGCCCTCTCGGAAACCTATATCCCCCTTCTGGGAGCCCTGGGACGGTTGGAACAGGATCACATACCTTTCAGGCTGGGTATTGTTTTTTCGCCCTTGCTCTGCAGACTTCTGGAAGATCAAGAGATTATCAGCCGCTATCTTGACTATACTGACAAGCAGATCGAATTCGGGGAACAGGAACTAAAGAGGACTGAAGGCCAAAGCGGCCTCCATGATCTGGTAAAATTCTACCATGACTGGGTTTTGGAGAAGCGTTTTGCCTTTGTCGAACGCTACGAACAAGATATCCTCAAGACCTTCGGCTACTATCAGAAGAAGGGATGGATCGAATTTCTCGCTTCAAGCGCTACCGGCGCCTTCCTGCCTTTCTATACCGGTTATCCGGAGGCCATTCAGGCCCAGATGGAAGTGAGTTTGAGTAACTACCACTCTGTCTTCGGCAGGCATCCCCAGGGATTCTGGCTTACCGATCTGGGTTGGTCTGCCGGGCTTGATCCTTGCCTCAGAATGTACAATACAGGCTATACCATCGTGGAAAGCCATGCTCTCCTTTTCGGGAACCCGCCTGTTTCCAGGGCTTCCTTTTATCCGGTGCGTACTCCGGCAGGAGTGCTGGTAATGGCAAGGGACTATTTTGCCGGGGAAGATTACCGCAGACAGCTTCAGGCCAATGTGTACCGGGACAACCGTGCTGATGCAGGTTATGAACTGCCCCCGGCCCTGATCAGGGATTTCCTCGGCCCCGGCGGTTCCCGTTCCGTAACAGGCTACAAATACTGGAACCAGATTGGACGCTTCAGCCCCGACGGCCTTTACAATCCCCGGGAGGCGGATGCCCAGGCTCACAAAGATGCCCGTATTTTCCTCCGGCGCCGGATAGATACGCTTCTTTCCGCGGCAAAGCACATGGAAGAAAATCCCCTCTGCCTCTGCGCCTTCAACGCCGACGATTTCGGCCGTTACTGGTATGAGGGGCCCCGCTTCATCGAAGAACTTTTCCGTGCCGGCGCAGGCCATGTCCGTTTCATGACTCCGGCGGAGTATCTTTACAAGCAGGAAGCCTCTTCCATAGAAACGAGCATGCCGGAATTCTCTTCCGCCGGGGAGTCAGGCTATGCGGAATCCTGGCTGGACGCATCCAACGACTGGATATACCGCCATCTGGCCAGGGCAGTCAACAGGATGACCGAGTTGGCGGAACGCTTTCCCAACGATACAGGTCTCAAGGAACGGGCGCTCAACCAGGCGGCGCGGGAGATCCTTCTGGCCCAAAATGCCGACTGCGCACGGATGCTTCATAAACAGGAAAATACCGATTATGCCCGCAGCCATATTGAGTCCTGTTTGAGAAATTTTACCACTATTTACGAGGCTCTGGGGAGCAACTATATCAGTACCGAATGGCTCACCGCGGTGGAGCGTATGCACGATGTGTTTCCCCATATCAATTACAGAATATTCAGGCGAAAGATTTAGGGAAACGCCGATTGGCGTCATTTAATCAGCGCTTCCTTAGAAATTCAGGCGCTGCAGTTCGTCCATTTGCTCCTGTACTGCCCGGGCGGAGTCTATGGCCTCCAGCAATTCCCGGGCAGGGGCATGCTGGGGATCGAGTTTCAGGGCCGCTTCCAGATTGCGCCTGCCTTCCTCCATATTGCCGGAGGCATAAGCCTCAAGACTTAAAAGGTAGATTTCATCAACCTGCCGGCTCAGTTCTTTACGGCCCTGATCCCCGAGGTTAAGCCTCACTCCCAGGCTTATGCGGTTCATGGGCTGCAGTTGGGTTAAAAGATCCATGGAGTAGTTAAGATCCAGCGAGATCCGGTCAATGGTAACGGCGCTTCCCACGGTTACCCGGAAATTACCCATTTTAGCCAAAAGCCCGGCCCTCATGGAGAGGAAATTGGTTACATTGGCGGCAAAACCTATGGCGCCGTAGGGTCTTTCCGAAAGGTCAGGATTCATCAGGTTGAAGGGTACCGAAAAATCCATTGAAATAAGCAGGGGTCTCAGGGGCTTGTAGGCCAGGGCGATGGTTGCCGCAGTAGGCAGAGGATCGTCCATTGCGGGGGGCCCCAGATTCTTGAAAACCAGTGCGGCCGACATATTCCTGTCCCTGGAATAGTAGGACTTGAGGAAGTCGAAACGGGTAAGAACACCTATATCCGCCATAGCCATGCCGGTAGACTGGGAACGGCCTGAACCCTCAATGAGCCGGCCCTGGTAGTTATCCGTATTGTTCGCATCGGAATAGTCGGGCACAAAGCGGAAGGCTCCTTTCAGGTTCATGCCCACCGAAATACCGGAGAAATAATACCCGGAGAGGAATGAATAAGAAGCGTTCAGAATTGCTTCCGCCTCGGAATAGTAGCCCTTGGAAGCCCGGTCGCCGTAGATGTTGTATTCGGTAAAGGGAAGGTAGAGCCATTTTCCGGCCCCCGCCAGTCCCAGATTTTTCGGATTTTTGAACCGTGTTGCGAAAACAGCCCCTTCAACCTTGGTATCCGCTATCCAGTTGTTATGAAATATCCCCAATTCAGAAAATTCGAGCAAAGATGAACCTGCCGGATTATATTCAATAAAAGAAACATCATCCGCTACGGCTGTAAAAGCCGTTGCCATCCCTTCCGCCCGTCCGCCCATGGGTACATTGAGCACCGGAAAGGCGGTAAGCCCCGCATTATCGTCGATACCGTAGACATCGTCCAGGTAATCGGAAATATCGCCGTATCCATCGGCGTCAAAATCGAAAGCATGGAGAACCCCCCCCAGCGTCAGGCGGAAAAGGAGAAAGAGTAGGGCATACGGCAGGCGAAACTTTATTTTCATCCGGTTATACTATATATCGGAATAATGAATTATTCTATGATGTCAAGTACAATAATTCCGATATTCTATATGGGGAAAGTATAGGGAACAGATGAATTACAGGCGTCGTCCGGGCAGATGGATCGTTTCGCTTCTTGTGTTCTGCTGGTTTTTACCTGCAGGGCTTCTCTATGCAGGAGGCAAGAAGGATGTCGATCTGTCCAGAGCCGATGAACTCATTGAGCAAAAGCAGTATGACGAAGCTATTCTGAGCCTTTCTCTCTATGTCAAAAAAAATCCCGACGGTTTTGAAGCCGCCCAGGTTCGTTTGAGGAAGATCATGAAGGTTCGTACCGAGTACAATTCGGTCGCCATCGAACTCATGGATGCGCTGGTCAATGATCCGGGGAATTCGGAAAAAGTACTTGCCTTGACCAGAGAACTTGAAAACCTGGAATCTCCCAGAAACCCTCAGTCCCAGGAATTTCTCCAGCGTACCAGGGATCTGGCCCTTTTTACCTATAACCGTAACCGCCTCCAGGATCTTCTTGTCCAGGGAAGGGCCCAGTTGGATGCCGGCAGCTATGCGGAAGCTCTGAATACCTATGTTTCGGGCCTTAATATCTACCAGGAAGAATTTTTCCGGTCCGGTTACGGAGAAGAGGTAGAGAGCCGTGTGCGCCGGGGGATTGAGGATCTGGAAAGCATCCATGTCCAGTTCCCCCCGATCGCCGGGCTTCTGGTAAATTTAACTGCCCAAATGGAAGAACTGGAAAAGAACAACGAGACGCCTTTCCGGGTAGATCCTGTTTTCAGGCAGACGGAACCCCTGCTTTCGGACATGATCCGTTTGCAGGAGATACTTCAGGAAACGGCAAATTACTTTGACGCCCAACTGGCCCGGATCCAGGAGGAAAATAATGCCCTCAATGACCGTTCCTTTCTCTCCTTTGCCACCCGGCTTATTCACGGACGGAGCGGGGAAAGTATACAGGAAGGGATAATCGGCGCCCTGGAAGGACTGTGGGACAGCACCGTATCCCGAATGGAGCAAAGCGTTGGCTCTTTGGCCCTCAATAGTTACCGTTCCGCCAGTGAGGAAACCAAAAGGGCTAATTATTCCCAGGCGCTTAGCGCGTTTGCGCTTTTCCAGAGTTATTTAAACTACCCCCTGGAATTCATTGATTCGGAAACCGCCTTTCGCCGCTGGTCTGCCGGAACGGAGAGTACCGGCGGAACCGGATCGATCAGCCTTTTCGGCCGGGAGGTGAGTTCAGTCCGGGCGTCCGATTTGCTGGCCTGGGAAATCCGGAGCAGGCTGGCGGTATCCCTGAGTGCCGGGAATGAGTTGGGTTTCCGTTACGAGACCCTTTCCCAGACCGCCCGGGCTTCCGCCGCCGATTCCCGGCAGGAAGGAAGCGGCCCCCGGGCTGTCATGGGCAGGGAGGCGGACATCCGTCAGTCTTTCAGTGTATTGGTTGAAGATGCCGATCGTCTGCTGGGCGGAATCATTGAAGAAGACAGCGTCGTTGACGGCCTTCAAGCCGAATATCCTGTGGAATTATCACAAATTGAAGAAACTCGTACCGTTCTCCGGGAAGCCGGAGACATTCTTACCGGTTTTAAGGATTCATTCAGCATGGGAGAAGAGGAAGCGGCCCTCCGGTACTTCCGTATAGCCAACGGTGAACTTGAAAGGCGGGTGGGAGAACGGCGGAATGAATTTGCCGAGGCTGATCGTTTCTTTCAGGGTATCAGCCAGGTTCGGGAAGACGGTACCGTCACCGTTGCCCATTATCCTTCCGAAGCCCTGGCCCTTGTTGCCCAAATGGATTCCCGTCTGGATGCCGATTTAGCCGCGGCAGGCGAAACCTTGGCCCTGTATGATGCCGAGCCCCCCGGTGCGCCTGCCGGGATAACGGATCTCCGCAGTCAGGCTGAGGCTCTGCAAGGGGAGTTGACTTCCCTCCGTACCAGGGGGAATTCCATCGCAAGCCAAGCCCGGACCCAGATTGCCCAGGCTGAGACCTACAGGATCGACGGTGAACGGCTCTATCAGGAAGCCCGGAATGCCCTGGCCGGAAACAATTTCGATATTGCCCGTGACAGAATCCAGCGGGCCACAGACCGTTATAACGAATCTTTGGCAATTCAGGAATCCTCTTCCCTGCGGCAGGATTGGGATACACAAGTTGTTACCCTGGGAGCGGAGATCCACCGTATGGAAAACGAGGTTATCATTCGGGATGTCCGTGAACTGGTGAATAACGCCCGGACGGTCTACTTTTCCGGTAACTTTGAGCAGGCGGAGGACCTTCTCATCAGAGCCCAGAACCGTTGGCGGATAACCAATGTGGATGAGGATACTGAAGTATCCTACTGGCTTACCGTAGTCCGGGGCGCTCTCTCCCTTCATTCGGGAAGAACGATTCCCGCTACCGCGCCTCTCTTTGCCGAGATGAGCCAGCTCCTTTCCAATGCCAACAAGAGCTACAACGAAGGCGTCAGGCTGATCGACGGAAATCAGCGCAGGGAGGGAATTGCCAAGTTTGCCGAAGCCCGGCAGAAAACCCAGGAAGTTAAACTTATATTCCCGGTAAACCAGGAAGCGGGTATCCTTGAACTCAGAATGGATCAACTTACCGATCCTGCAGCCTTTAACGAATCCTTTGCCCGGCGTTTCAACGAAGCGGTGGCGGGAACAAAACCCAACCGTCGTTCTCTGGAATCCTTTGCCGAACTCCAGAACCTGGCCGAGATCAATCCCGGCTACCCCGGAATACAGGCTGCTATCAGGCAGGCGGAAATTGATATGGGCTACCGGCCTCCCGATCCCGATCCGAGGGCCGTCGCCCGTTCCAGGGAACTGGCCGATGCGGCCGGCCGTATTGTGGAGGCAAACAACCGTCTCCAGTATGAGGTAGCCCTGGAGCAGCTTAACGAGGCCCTCTCCCTCAATCCCAATAATACAGTCGCTATGAATCTAAAAGACCGTGTTCAGACTGAACTGGGGGGCAGGGGCAATATCGTACTTGACAGTAATACCGAGCAAGAATACCAGCGGGCAGTGCGGGAACTTCAGTCGGGAAATACCCTCATGGCTCTGGCGATTGTCCAGCAGCTCCTGCAGGATCCCAAAAACCGGAATTCTACCCGTATTCAGGAACTCCAGCGGAGGATCCAGTCCATATTATGATACATTCCCGAACATTGCGGCGCCTTTCCGTCCTGTTAGCCTTGAAAATTCATCAATTGAACAGAAAACGAAGTTTTCTGATGTTCCTGCTTTTCCTCTCAGGCGGCCTTGTGTATTCCCTTTCCGATTTTTACTGGGAGATTCCGAAGGTTTTCTCTCAGGCATCGGGCAGCTTTCCCGTATCCGCATACTCGGGGGATCTCTCCCTGGTGGCCTGGCAGGAAGCGGAAGCTCCCGCCCAGGAAGGCGCGGAAGGCCGCATCTGGGTATCAATTGCCCTCAAAAAAAATGGCGGAGAATGGAAACTCCGCAACCGGATCGGGGGCCCCTACAGCTATTCGGGTACCCAGCCTGCCATTCTCAGCGCGGTCATGGACAGCAATAGCCGCATCTTTATTGCTGCGGCAGCCTCCACCACGGATACGGAGATCCTTATTTCCAATGATATGGGAGAAAGCTTCAGTTCCCACCGGGTCGGTTCCGGTTCGGAAAGTTCCATAGCGCCCCGTATCTATGCCAGACCCCAGGGCGGCTACTATCTTTTCATCACACGGGGTTTTGAACAGTCACTGTCGATATATTTTGCCCGTTCACAGGACGGTATCAACTGGACGCCTTTTGAGCTTTTTGTCACGGATCCCAATCTAAACCTCAACTTTCTTCCAACCTATGCGGCGCTGGGAAACACGGATTATGTGATCTTTCAGTCTTTTGTAGGCGGCGCTTCCACGATCCCCGCCTTTCAGCTTTTTATGAAAACCTCTACCAATGGCGGGGAAACCTGGTCTTCCGCCCGGCTCTTTACCGATTTTCATGACCCGGTTATGAATACCTCCGTCGAGGCGGGCCGTTTTGATAACCAGCGTCCCTACCTTATCAATACCGGGAGAGGACTTTTCCTGGTCTGGGAACGGCGTTTCGGTACCGGTTCTCCCCAGATCTACGGGGCACTCATCGAAGAGGGAGGTTTCATACAGGGTAGGCCGGAACGGATCAACAGCGATGAAGCCTACTGCAATAACCCGATGGCGATCGTGTACCAGGGGGAAACCATGGTATTCTGGTTCGATAACCGCCGCGGAGGAAACCGGATCTTTCTTGCTCAACGCTCCACTTTTGACTGGCAGAACTATGATATTTCCGGTTCTTCAGGCGATTCTTCCTTTGCCCGGCCTATTGTGGATATGGACGGTATCTTTATCTTCTGGCAGGTAGTATCCCAGGGACAGGGACGCATCTATTCCATCGAACCCGATCATTCGGCCGCTATGCCTCGTCTTTCCGCCCGGAATTTTGTTCCTTCCCGGAGAAGCCGGGGAGACCGTGTGCAGGTTTCCTGGAGTACTCCCCCGGATCCTTCAGGCATTATAGGTTTCTCCTGGATTTGGACAAGAGATGAACATGAAGAGCCTCCAAAACGGATACTGACTTACAATTCAGGGAATGTTTCCAATACGACAATGAATCTTACCGCCCCGGAAGACGGTGTATGGTACTTTTCGGTAATTGCCCAGGATTTTGCGGGAAACTGGTCGCGGCCCGGCAGGATAGAGTATATAAGAGACACCACGCCTCCCCCTACCGCTGCAATAGTTCCGCCTGAAACAGATGAAGACGGCTACCTTCTCTCCAATACCTTCAGCATAGACTGGAATCCGCCTCCGGCTTCGGATGTGGCAGGCTATACCTGGAATCTTGAGTATGTAGCCTCCCCGGAACTTCTTGCCGGTCAGAGCCTTGAAGAATTTGAAGAAGCCTATTCAGACTATGATGGGCCGGCAGGTCTTCCCTCCCGGATTCTGGGAATCGGAACCAGTACCTCCTTTACAAACCAGGATGACGGCATCTGGCGTTTTAGTGTTTCCGCCATCGATGAAGTAGGTAACACAGGGCCCGTTTCCAGCGTCTTTTTTAGGACAAACAAGTATATTCCCTATACGTATGTCACCTATGTAGATTCAGACCAGGATGAACAGGGTATAGTATCCGTGAGAATTCTGGGCCGGGGTTTCTCCCGTGACGGGTATGTATACCGTATCTTCCTGGACAGGGACGGCGTGGCTCCCTATGACAGGGAATTCTATTTCAACCGGGGAGATTACCGGATCAATTCGGATCGGGAAATTTCCGGACTCCGGGTGGAAGATCTGGAAAAGGGCCTTTACATTCTGGGAATGGATCATCCCGTACGGGGACGCTATGTTACCGCTCCCCTTATTGCAGTGGATGAAACCGGAACGGTCAAATTCGGGGATTATTCCCGGCTCTGGCAGCCTTCCTGGATCGTGCGGAGCGCCAGCCGCCTTACGCTTGATTCAAGCCTCTTGATAGTTGTTATTATAATTGCCTTCTGCCTTCTCGGGCTTACAGTTTCCATTCGGGGTATCGGCAGTGTAATTGCCGAAACTGCCGTAATACGGGTGGAAGCCGCAGCTCTCTTAACAGGAGATTTTATGCCTTCGGAAAAGAAAAAACGGGTTACACGTATCAAACGCCGGGGAGTCGGCCTGAGACTCAAAATGGCCTCCTTTACCATCGTTCTGGTACTCCTCGTTGTAATCATGGTTTCGGCTCCTCTCTATCTGCAGATGACCCGGACCCAGCAGGAAACCCTGCTCCGGGGACTCTGGGACAGGTCTACCGTACTTCTTGAAGGCCTTGCCTCAAGCGCCAGGGCCTACCTCCCCTCAGGAAACGTGTTGGAATTGGGCTTCCTCCCCGCTCAGAGCGCCGCCATTCCCGAGGCCAACTATGTAACCATCACGGGATACAGCCCCGATACCAGCATATTTGACGATCAGGTATGGGCCACCAATGACGATAACATCGATGCAAAGATCGATACCGCTGAATTCCAGGCAGGCATTTCCCGGCTTGAAGACAGCCTTTCCGGCAGGCTCCAGAGCATAGCCGAAGAGCTTAACCGGGAAGCCCAGGCCCGTGCAGGGGATCTCACCAGTAATATCGCCGCCCTCAACCAGGAAGGCATATCACTTGCCCTCAAAACCGATGCGGAAAGCCTCCGGCGTCTCAATGATATTCAGGTAACCACCCGTTCTCTGGAGACCAGATTGAACGAAGCCCTCTCGGAAATCGGCCATACCATCGGTTCCGAGCCCGAATTCTCCACCGTATCCCTTCCTGCCGACGGTAACCGAACCTTCATCTTCTTTAAGCCGATTATGTACCGTCAGGGCGCGGAAGATTACTATTTCCGGGGACTTGTGCGTCTGGAAGTTGATATCAGTTCAATCATTGACTCAATTTCGGAAGGCCAGCGGGTTCTCCTGAGGGTGATCCTCATCGTCGCCCTGGCAGCCATTGCCATCGGCGCCATCGGCGCCCTGGCGCTTTCCAGCCTCATCATCAGACCCATTTCCCGCCTCGTGAGCCACGTGGAACGGATCCGGGATACGGAAGACAAGGCCCAGCTTGCAGGTGTAGATATTCATATCCGTTCCCATGATGAAATCGCCGTTTTGGGGAACACCATCAACGATATGACCCACGGCCTTGTAAAGGCGGCCCTGGCGGCCAGCGACCTCTCCATCGGTAAGGAAATTCAGAAGAAGTTCATCCCCCTGGAGCAGGATAGGGACGGGAATAAGCTCACCAGCGGCTTCAAGGACGCAAAGAATGTACAGTTCTTCGGGTATTACGAAGGCGCAAAAGGCGTTTCCGGAGACTACTTTGATTATCAGGATCTGGACGGACGTTACTATGCCATTATCAAGTGCGACGTGGCCGGCAAAGGAATTCCGGCCGCCCTGATAATGATCCAGGTGGCAACCATGTTTCTCGGCTACTTCAAGCAGTGGAAGCCCACCGCCAAAGGTATGCATATTGAAGAAGTGGTGTACCAGATAAATGATTTCATCGAGACACTGGCCTTCAAAGGCCGTTTTGCCGCCTTTACCCTCTGTCTCTTCGATTCCCAGACCGGTCTTGTCCGTTTCTGCAACGCGGGTGATAACATTGTTCATATGTTTGATGCATCCGCAGGCTGCATAAAAACCATTACCCTGCCGGAGACTCCCGCCACCGGGGTACTCCCCAACTTCCTTGTTGAATCCAAGGGCGGTTATACTGTCCAGACACTGACACTGGATCACGGAGACATACTCCTGCTCTTTACCGACGGTATCGAAGAGGCTAAGCGCAAATTCCGGGACAGCAACTTTAAGGAAATAACTTGTACCCGGGGAGACGCCCCCAATGACACCCCTCACGAGAACCATGTGGTAGGCCAGGGAGATGAGGAAATGGGGCCCGACCGGGTAGAAGACATCATCAATGCGGTGATGAATAAAGGAACCTATACACTTCACAAGTGGCATAATCCCGAAGGTGATGAACACGACCTCAAATTTGATTTCTCGGACTGCGAGGGAAAGGTTGAAGAGGTTATTATGGGCATGGTTTCGGTGGAAAAGATGTTCCGCTGCTATAAAGCGCCCAATTTGGATGACAATTCCCGGATTCTGGTAGACAGGAAGGTAGACGAATACCTCAAAAAACACTTCCTTCAGTACCGGAACTATTGTTCCTATACCAGGGATTATCCCGGCGGAGAAAACTATCTGTACTATACCAGGGTTGCCGAGGATGACCAGTATGACGATTTGACTATTCTGGGAATTAAGCGAAAATAAAGATATTACGGTGGTGCGGAGGAGATATAAATGACATTTAGTGAAAGAATGAAGGAATTATTTGATCAGGGAATCTATGTTTCCAAAGAATTTGCAGCCAAGGCGGGAGAAAAGACACAGGACTGGAGTGAAAAGGGCTACCAGGCTTCAAAAGACTTTCTCGCAAAGGCCGGCGCAAAAGCCCAGGATCTGGGTGAACGCGGCGTTCTGATGCTGGAAATAAGGCAGCTTGAAGGACAGGCCCAAAAACTCCTCGGCAGGCTGGGTAACGAAATCTATACCGCCTTTGCAGAGCGAGAGGAAACAAGCTTCAGCATGGATTCCCCGGACTTGAACCCCATCCTTGTAGAAATCGATCGTATCAAAAAAGAGATCGAAAAACGGGAGCAGGATCTGAAAAATCGCAGTGTTTCCGCGTAAAGTACTTGACATTGCCGCGGGGAAGTTGATATATTTGAAGTCTGTCTGTAAAGTCGGTTATTTTGCGGCCAGGTCTTGCATTTTCTTAGCCTTTAGGCGGTGAAAATGCGTTTTATAAGCTTGGCTGTCTATATTGGAGAGACGCTAAATAAGAAGGCGGTTATATTATATTGCGGGTTTGTTCCGGGGGACAAACAGATGCCGTTCATCTGAAAGTTTTTTAACAAGCGCGGTTAAATCCGCATAGACTGCATGTAGGTTGTAAAACGGTCCGGAAAGAATTTTCCGCGTCCGGGGACTTGACAAAGTAAATACAGATGCGCTAGTATCTGTGAACTTGCCTTACGGGGCGGGGCCCGGCATCCGGGAGGGTGCGGGCGGGGATTTTTGGCATTATTAGGGAAGGGGAAAGCAGAACAGGAGAAGGGGGTAACATTCCGGAAGGGGTGTTATCCGGGCGGTATGGTACGCAGCGGTACCATACCGGGAGCAGGAAGCGCCGGGTAAGGCCGGTGCGGTTTAACGTGATATTCTTTCAGGCTTCGGCCTGTGAGAAACGATATCATGGAGAGTTTGATCCTGGCTCAGAACGAACGCTGGCGGCGCGTCTTAAGCATGCAAGTCGGGCGGCAAGGGGGAGCAATCCTCCCTAGAGCGGCGGACTGGTGAGTAACGCGTGGGTGACCTACCCTTGAGGATGGGGATAGCCATTAGAAATAGTGGGTAATACCGAATATGGTTGTTTGACTATGGTTAAACAAAGAAAGGAGCTATGGCTCCGCCTCAGGACGGGCCCGCGTCCCATTAGGTAGTTGGTGTGGTAAGGGCGCACCAAGCCCGGGATGGGTAGCCGGCCTGAGAGGGTGAACGGCCACACTGGGACTGAGATACGGCCCAGACTCCTACGGGAGGCAGCAGCTAAGAATATTCCGCAATGGACGGAAGTCTGACGGAGCGACGCCGCGTGTATGAAGAAGGCCGAAAGGTTGTAAAGTACTTTTATTGCGGAAGAATAAGCGGGGGAGGGAATGCCCCTGTGATGACGGTACGCGATGAATAAGCCCCGGCTAATTACGTGCCAGCAGCCGCGGTAACACGTAAGGGGCGAGCGTTGTTCGGAATTATTGGGCGTAAAGGGCACGTAGGCGGTTAACCAAGTCTGGCGTGAAATGGTGGGGCTTAACCCCATCACGGCGTTAGAAACTGGAGAACTGGAGTCACGGAGGGGGAGTTGGAATTCCTGGTGTAGGGGTGAAATCTGTAGATATCAGGAAGAACACCGGTGGCGAAGGCGAACTTCTAGCCGATGACTGACGCTGAGGTGCGAAAGTGCGGGGAGCAAACAGGATTAGATACCCTGGTAGTCCGCACTATAAACGATG
>JAITLC010000097.1 GCA_031278095.1 Treponema sp. | reverse complement strand
CACCAGACCTGGTATATAGCGGTGAAGCACAAGGGCGTGGATATGCGCGGAAAACTTCTTGAAGGCTTCAGGAAGCATCCCGAATACAGCAGGCAGGAAAAGGTCCGCATCGACATTCTTGAACGTTTCGGCTATTACAGTACCGAAAGCAACGGCCATCTTTCGGAGTACCTCCCCTGGTACCGCAAGCGCCCCGGCGAGATAGACCGCTGGATCGATTATTCCGAATGGATACACGGGGAAGGCGGCGGATACCTCCGCTACTGCCGGGAAGAACGGGCCAGGTTTGATGAAGAAGCAAAACAGTACGAGACCATGGAACCGGCAAAGTACACCGCCGAAAACCGTTCCGCCGAACATGGTTCCCATATTATCGAGGCCCTGGAAACGGGCCGCATCTACCGGGGACACTTCAACGTGATCAACAAAGGGGCAATCGGCAACCTGCCTTCCGACGCGGTGGTGGAAGTTCCCGGCTATGTCGACGGCAACGGCGTTTCCATTCCCCTGGTGGGGGATTTGCCCGCCCCCTGCGCGGCGATCTGCAATCAGAGCATCGCGGTCCAGCGCCTCGCGGTGGAGGCGGCCCTTGAAGGTAACCCGCTAAAGCTGAAACAGGCAATGCTTCTTGACCCCCTGGTGGGGGCGGTGTGCAATCCGCCTGAGGTGTGGGCTATGGCGGACGAGATGCTCAAGGCCGAGGCCCAGTGGCTGCCGCAGTACAGGTAAGCATCGTGGATGGTATCCATGATAAAAATCAAAGATTTTGGAGGAATGTATGAAGAAGATTGCCATTGTATTGTTGTTAATGATGGTATTCGGTTCGATGGTGTACGCGGGGGGAGGCGGGCAGCAAAGCGCGGCCGGCGGCAAGACAACCCTGACGGTGTGGGATTTCAAGTACGCGGAAGAGAACACCGGGAAGGCATTCAAGGAAATGGATGCCCTATTTATGCGGGAAAATCCCAATATTATCATCAATCATGTTGCCCAGCCCGAGCCCAGTTTTTATGAGTTGCTGATGAGCGCCTTTGTGGCAAAAAACGATGTGGACGTGATCATAACCCATACGGATAACCGGGCATGGAACATGGCGGAGTTCATGGAAGTCCTGGATCCCTACATCATCAATGAACGATCCGAATACGCCCGTTCGGCGCTGCGGGCCGTTTCCTCTTCCCAGAACCCCGATAGGGATACCCGGATGCTGCCCCTCACCGCCCAGGGAATGGGATTCTATTACAACAAGCTCAATTTCAGGAAGGCGGGGCTTAATCCCGACAATCCTCCCCGTTCATGGCCTGATTTTCTCGCCGCCTGTGAGGCCCTGAAAAAAGCCAATATCCCTCCCATCATTTTTGGTAACGGTGGCGGTACTCCCATAGGGATCGATTGGACCTACCGGACCATCCTGGTTACCCTTTACGGGGACAAGATTGAGGGATTCCAGAACGGGAAGGTGAATTTTACCGATCCCGAATTCCGGCAGGCTACGGTGATGATCAAGGAACTCTTTGATAAGGGGTATATCAACGTTGAAAACGCTTCCATGGTGTATTTTATGGACGCCATTGACGCCTTCAAAGCGGGGCAGGGAGGGTTCATCCCCGGTCTCTGTTCGGACATAGCCCATTGGAAAGACTATGGAGAAGCTCTGGGTTACGACAATGTAGGTTACTTCCCCGGGCCGGTTGTTCAGGGAGCCCCGTACCCCAACGCCCAGGTGAACCAGGGCGCCGGGCTGGGTATGGCGGTGGTGAACTACGGCAAGAACAAGGACGCCGCGGTCAAGTACATCAAGTTTTACACCTCCGGCCAGGGCGGCAAAATATTCATGGACGCTTCGGGGGCGATTGTGCCGAATTCAAGCATCCCCATTGACACGAACAATAAGCTACTTACCACCGTTTTGTCGGAAATGAATAATTACGGTACCGCCGATTATATGACCCTCATCCCCGGCGGCATGTTTGCCGAATATAACAACCTCCAGTATTGGTACTTCGTAAGCGACGAGATCTCCCTGGATGATTATATCCGCCAAGTGCAGGAGCTTTACAAGAATTCCCTGTAAAAAGTAAGCCGGGCCGGCGGCAAAACCGGCCCGGCTTTTTGTTTTCCCGGAAGGAGGAGTGATGCAATTTCCCAAACGGAAAAGATCCTGTATGGACGAAACCCTGGACGCCTGGATTCTGATCCTACCCCTGTTGCTGCTGATGGCCCTCTTTACCGCGTTGCCGACACTTTCCAATTTCTATTACAGCCTTACCAAGTGGAACGGGATAAGCAAGCCTGAGTTTATAGGTTTTGAGAATTATTTCCGGATGTTCGCCGACAGCCGCTTTTTAGTGTCCCTAAAAAATTTAGGCATCATGGTCCTCTATATACCCCTGGGGGTATTTGTCCCCCTTTTGATAGCCTCCCTGCTCCGGGGAGGGCTTCCGGGGTGGGGTGTTTTCCGGAGCATATTTTATCTTCCCAATATCCTCGGACCGGTTCTTCTGGGGATACTCTATTCGGTAATTTTTTCCCAAATCGGGCCGATTACGGAGATATTGAAACGCCTGGGAATACCGGGAGCGGAGAGCTTTTACCTTTTCGGTAAATCCCTAAGCGCCGTCAATGCCATGGCGTTCCTTTTCGTGATCTGGATACGTCTTGGCTTCGGCTGTATTTATTTTCTTTCGGCCATGTCCAATATCGACGCCTCCCTGTATGACGCCGCCGATGTTGACGGCGCCAACGGGCCGCAGAAATTTTTTCATGTAACCATCCCCAGCATAGTTTTTTCTATACAGTTCTGTACGGTTCTGGCTTTTATCGAAGTTTTCGCCCGCATGTACGGGTTGATCTTTACCCTTACCAGGGGAGGACCCGGTTACGCTACGTATACCCTGGAATTCGCCATTTACAATCTCAGTTTCCGGGCAATGCAGAAGGGCTATGCCTCTGCTTGGGCGGTGGCTCTCTTTTTCTTCTGCGCTATTATCGCCCTTATTCAAATTCGGCTTATCAGGAAGGGGGGCATGAAATGAAGTCCAAGGGAACTGCTGCGTTTATCTATATTGTACTGGTTGTCCTTTCTGTCCTGGTACTTTATCCGTTTTTCTTTGCCGTCATTTCCGCTTTGAAGCCTATAGACCTATATGTACTGAACAAACTGTCTTTGCCGGAAAGGTTTTATGCAGGGAATTTTACCCGCGTTTTGTTTGATCTTCAGCTTCTCCGCTATTTACTGAATACGGTAATCACCGTGGTCATTGCCCTGGCGCTCTACCTTCTGATATGTTCGGCTGCGGGGTTAGCGTTCGGAAAATTTAGCTTCAAAGGACGGCTCTTCCTGTTCTCCCTGGTATTGTTTTTTATGATATTTCCCCAGATGGTGGTGGCCGGGGAACTCTACCAGCTTCTTTCCCGTATCAGGCTGCTTAATACCAGGACAGGCATCATCCTTGCGTGGGTGGCTTATTTTGCCCCCTTCGGCGCGTATATTATGACTACTTTTTACGCGGGGGTTCCCAAGGAGATTATTGAATCTGCCCGGATGGATAACGCCAACGTGATCCAACTGCTTTTCAGCATCATGATTCCCATTGCCAAACCCATGCTGGGAACCATCGGCATTATCGGAACCCTGTCCATGTGGAACGAGCTCCCTTTTGCCATGCTGCTGCTTCAAAAAGACAGCCTCAGGACATTGACTATCGGGATCACCCTTTTACAGGGAGAATACGGGCTCCCCATCCCCATCCTTTCCGCAGCGGTGATTCCCTTTGTTTTTTATCTTTTCTTCCAGGATTTTGTGGCCATGAACGCCACTGCGGGATCGGTCAAGGGCTAATATGCCGCACGATGATTGAATATTTTCCAATTTAAGGCCGAAGGCGGACGTTTTTCGGTGGAAAAGCAGGGCGGCGCAGTTGCCGGCGCCTGTGAAATAGCCGGGTCCGTAGTTGCCGCAACCTGAAAACCCTGTAAAGAGGAGACGCAACATGAATCATAATCCTGCCATACCCGCTCCTGAAAAAGAATACCTCCGGGAACTGGCGAAAAAGCTGCTTGACTATGCCCGGCTCCCGGTAATGGCCGAGCGCAAGCGGCTGTGGCAGTTCCACAACCGCCTTGCCGGGGTCAGGCCTATGGTGGTGATGGAGGAGGATACCTTCATCGCCGATATCCTTCCGCCTCTCCGCTGCGAACACCCCCTGGCCGCCAGGGTGGAACGGCAGCTCCTCCAGCCCCTGGCCGCCTACGAAACCTTTGACGACGACAAGGTGCTGCCGGATTTTTTTCCCGTTTATTATCCCATCGGCACTGAATTTCTGGGCCAGAAACAAAAACATGTCCGGGCTTCCGAGGGGTCCGGTTTTCACATCGAGCCGGTATTTGAAACCCTGGAAGAAGGGCTTCCCCTGCTGCGTCCTTCGGATTACCGCTGTGATACGGCGGCTTTTGAAACATACGAAAAAACCGCTGAGGACCTCCTGGGGGATATACTGCCTGTGGTGCGGAAAAATTCGTTTAACTACTGGTTTCTCACCCCAACCCAGCTTGTGGTGAACCTCATGGGCATGGAGAACATGTACTGCGCCATGATGACCGAAGCCGGTGATTTCCACCGGCTTATGCGCATGGTCACCGATGACCTGAAACGCTGCCTACGCTGGCAGGAAGAACAGGGCCTTTTGGTCCTGAATAACGGCAACGACTACATGGGAAGCGGCAGCTTCTGTTTTTCCGATGAGCTTCCGGGGGCTGATTTTTCCGGGACCACCGTCCGTTCCCGGGATCTCTGGGGGCATATCAACAGCCAGGAGAGCATCGGCATCTCCCCGGAACAGTTCGCCGAATTCGTCTACCCCTACTACGAGGAACTGGCCGGGGAATACGGCCTGGTGTATTATGGCTGCTGCGAGCCGGTCCACGCCTACTGGGATACCAGCCTTTGCCGTCTCCCTAATCTGCGGAAAATTTCCATTTCCCCCTGGTGCGATGAGGACATCATGGCGGAACGGTTAAGCGGCGGCAGGGTCATTTACTCCCGCAAGCCGTCGCCCAACTTTATCGGGATAAAGGCGGAGTTTGACGAGGAAGCCTTTACCGCATATATCCAAAAAACCGCCGCTGCTGTAAAGGGCCGGTGCAGGGCGGAATTCATCTTCCGGGACATTTATACCCTCCACGGAAACTTGGCCAAGACCCGCAGGGCGGTAGAGATAACCCGGCGTATTGCCGAAGATATATACCGATAACAGGGAAGCAGCCTGATGTAAGCGCCACACCGCTTGCCGAACGGCATCCATATATAATTATCTTATGATTATATGGATTACGACCAGGAGAAAATCGAATGAACCAGCGGGAAAACCTTTTATCTCTTTTAAGACGGGAAGGATTTGAGTATATTCCTTCTGAATTCCTTCTCTGTCCCCATCTTGTCGATGTATACCGGCAAAAAACCGGGCAGGATAAACCTTACGCGGAATATTTTGAAATGCCGTGGCGGAATATTCCGGACATTGAAATGCCGGATAATACAAAAGATTTCTTGCCCTGGTACGGCCGTCTGAAAGAAGGAACCTATATTGATGTGTGGGGTGTAGCTCATGAACCCGGAAGCGCCAGCGCGATGCACATGACTAGGATGGTTCATCCCCTAAAGGGGATAGAGGATTTTGAAAAAATAAAAGAATTCCCTTTTCCCGACTTTGGGAAGGGCGTTAATACCGGACAGAAACCCGCTGCCGGCAGCATACACAGGAACGGCCTCGCCGCTGTTGGCATGATGCAGGTAACTATTTGGGAAACCGCGTGGTACATACGGGGCATGGAAGACCTCATGATGGATATGATGGGAGATGAACCCGCCGCGTCTTTCATTTTGGACAAAATAACCGCAGAAGCGGTTATCAGGGCCCGGTCCTTTGTCAGTGCGGGGGCCGATATTATCTATTTGGGTGATGATATTGGAATGCAGCACAGCGTCATGATGAACCTTGATCTGTACCGTAAATGGCTCAAGCCCCGTCTTAAAACCGTAATAGATGCCGCGAAAAAGCTCAATCCTGATATCATAATCATGTATCATACCTGTGGTTATGTGACGTCGTTTATTGAGGACCTTATTGAAGCCGGTGTGGATGTACTCAACCCCATACAGCCTGAATCAATGGATTATCATGAAATTATAAGTAAATATAAAAGCCGCCTTTCGTTTCATGGATGTATAGGTACTCAGACCGTAATGCCCTTCGGGTCTCCCGCCGAAGTGAAAGCTGCGGTAAAGGACTGCCTGGACACCGCAGGTTCTGCGGGAGGGTTGCTTGCGGCCCCAACGCATGTTCTGGAACCGGAAGTCCCATGGGAGAATATTATCGCTTATGTAGAGGCCTGCCGGGAATACCAGCCTTAATGGGCTGGAACGATTTCCTGTTCGCCAATACGTTTACGTCTTCGGAAAATGTCCGCACCCTTTGTGTGGAGGTAATCCGTCTCCTGGGAAGATGGGGCACCCAATGGGGAAACCTCGCG
>JAITLC010000010.1 GCA_031278095.1 Treponema sp. | reverse complement strand
ATATTGGCCTTGGCTTCGGGCTTTGTTTTAGGGTTTCGGTAGAGGGAAAGCTCGTCAGGAAGGGTCTTGAAGCTCCGGCGCTGCCATTCGGCACAGACACGGCGCGGGAGCCCGCAAGTTGAATTGAGGGTAAACTGAAAGGAATTTCCACGTTTGTGGATTATGACAGGTTCGGCAATTCTAGCCATAGCGCATCTCCTTGAGGAATTCCTGCACAGGCGCTACGAATCTAGAAACACCAAAAAGAGGGCTTTTCGCTAATTCCTTACTGGGTAAGGAATTAGCTACTCCGCTTAAGCTCCCCCGCGCGGGTTCGCCCTCCAGCCCCCGGCCTCCTGCCGTGGGCTTCCGGGCCGCCTTCGGGCGCTGTCGGGGCCGTCCATGGCCCCTTTCCCTCGCATTCGCTCGGCGCGCCCTCCGGTTCGAACCCGCCCGTACCAACATCGGCGGAGTTTCGCCTTGCGAAACTCCAACACAATAAAAAACCGCCCCGAAGGGCGGTTTTTTATTGTGCCTCCCCCGCGCGGGTTCGAACCACGGACCCAGTGGTTAACAGCCACTTGCTCTGCCAGCTGAGCTACAGGGGAATGTAAATATAATATAGCTAATCGTGAAATATTTGTCAATATGTCGCAATGCTTCATAATTATTCTAGCCAAAAAGGGGGTCATGCCTCAAAGCACCAACCAAAGAATTGCCGATTGATGAACTCCCCGCCATTGCCGCTATCGATACCCAAAAGGGGAAAGGGTAACTGGTCTTTGGCCTGGGCGGTTTCCTCCTTGACCCGGCGGTGGGCGCGGTTGTGGGGGGAGCGTTCCTCGGTCCAGCCGGAATAGACATCCGTGAGCGTGAGGGTCTGGCAGAACTCCCCGGAAATCCTTATCCCACAATGATTTACGGTATCCGGCTCGAAGAATCCCGGCTTCCGTTCATCCCAGGCGTAATAGACCCTGGCCGGCATCCGGTGTTTCAAAAGCGATCCCGGCCTGGTCAGGCTTTTCCCTTTCAGCCGCAGCTTCGCCTTGGCTGCCCTCGGGAGCCGGTCGATAGTTACCGGGTTTACCGTCAAAAGCAGCTACCGGTTTTCATCGCTGACCGGGGGTAACTCCACTCCCCCGCCGCAGCCAAAAACTCAATCATCAGCCGGATCGGTGGAGCCAAGAGTTGCGGAAACTTTGTTTCCGGCCGCATTGATAGAGGAACGGTTTCTTTTTGCCTTTGTGAATGTGAATATCAGCGCCATCGACGGCGAGACTTCTCCTCTCGGGACTGAACGTTTTAAGAAAAATAATCTGTCCGCAAAGTAACCGGCTTTGTGGACAGACACTACTTACTTATACAGAGGCCCTAATGCTGCGCAGGCCCGGTAATCGGCGCCTTCTTTGTCCATGCCAAAAGAATTCCAGTAGCTGGGACGGTAGATAGCGTCGGCGGGTACGTTGTGCATGCAGACGGGAATGCGGAGTATACTTGCCAGGGTGATGAGGTCTGCACCGATGTGGCCGTAATTGAATACGCCGTGGTTGGCGCCCCAGGAAGCCATTACCGAATAGACGTCCTTGAAGGGGCCTTCTCCGGTAACACGGGGGGCAAACCAGGTGGTGGGCCAGGTGGGATCTGTCCTCAAGTCCAGTTTATCGTGGACTTCGCCGGGGATGGTAGCAGTCTGACCTTCGGCGATCTGGAGAACGGGACCGACTCCTTTGACAAGGTTGAGGCGGCAGAGGGTAACGGGCATGTCTCCTTCGCTGATGAAATCTGAGGAGTAGCCGCCTCCGCGGAAGTAGCCCAGATCTGCATAACGCCAGTCTACCGCATCCAGGCAGGCGCCGGCCTCTTCGGGGCTGATCTCCCAGAAGGGTTTCATGATGGGTTTACCGTCTTTTTTCTGCTTGCCCGTGCCGTCAAGGGCTGCGGAGCCTGAATTGATCAGGTGTATGAGGCCGCCCGAAGCGGCTCCTTCCGGTTTCCAGCCTGTTACACGCTGTATGGCATCGGGGCTCCAGTAGGTGCGGACGTCGGCGAAAACGGATGCGCCGCCTGTAAGGAGGTGTCCGAAAAGCATGGAAACACCGTTAAGGCAGTCGTTTTCGGTGGCTACCACGTATGGGGAACGGATGCCGTTCCAGTCGAACGAGGAGTTGAGCATTACTTCCATAAAGTCCCCATTGGGGAAGTGATCGTTCCAGTGGCGCTGGCCCTGGAAACCGGCTGCGATGGCGTTGTGGCCCATGGCTTCTTCCAGAAGGCCTTTCCGTTTCAAATCGGGGTTTCCCACCATGAGGTCTCTGACAATGATTGCCATTTTAACACAGGTCTTCCAGACTTCGTCCTTGCGGCGGCGGCTGTGCTGTTCTTTGGGCGGGTTTTTATCCGGACCTTCTTTGCAGTTTTCTTTGGCCCAGGCCAGGGCCCGTTTGTATTCCGCTTCGGAATAGATCTTCTCTTCAAAGCGCCGGACGAGTTCGCTCATGTCTACGTATTCGTTGCGCATTCCCAGGTACTCCTGGAAGAAGTCTGCGTTGGTGATCGAACCGGCGATGCCCATAGATACCGAACCGATGGAGAGGTAGCTTTTGCCTCTCATCCACACCGCCGCCAAGGCGGAGCGGGCAAAGCGGAGGATCTTGTCTTTTACGTCCGCCGGAATGACGCTGATGGTGGACATGTCCTGAACATCGTGACCGTAGATGCCGAAGGCAGGGAGCCCTTTCTGGGAATGGGCCGCCAGAACCGCGGCCAGGTATACCGCTCCGGGACGGTCGGTACCGTTGAAGCCCCAGACCGCCTTGATCGTCATGGGATCCATGTCCATGGTTTCCGAACCGTAGCACCAGCAGGGGGTTACCGAGAGGGTGATTCCCACATTTTCACGGGTGAATTTGTCCTGGCAGGCAGCGGCTTCCGCCACTCCGCCTATGCAGGAATCGGCGATGACACACTCCACGGGCATACCGTTGGGATGTCTCAAATTTTCGCTGATAAGTTTTGCCGCCGCCTTTGCCATATTCATAGTAGGTTCTTCCAGGGATTCCCGCACTCCCCTGCGCCTGCCGTCGATAGCCGGCCGGATACCGATCTTGGGTACGGCCCCCCGGAAACGATTTTCCGGTTTGTTCATTACGAGACTTGATAAATTCGCCATTTTTTCCTCCGATGCTGTTTTATCCGGACGGTTCCTCAATTTGATGTTTTGGAACGGCCTTATTTGTTTTTTACAGGGATAACACCCTTCTTGAGAATAATATTTCCATATTTTACCGTTTCCCCGGTCATGAGCACGGCATAAGCCTTTTTTGTCCGCTCATAGAATTCAAAACGATCTATGAATTCCGTACCGGAGGTTCCCGGCCAGATCCGGTCTACGATTGCCCGGTAGGAAGTCTCTACAGATGGATCCAGGGTGTCGCTGCCATGGGGCGCCATCATTATGACAGGGTGGGGAACCGCATAGTCCAGATTGATGAGTTTGAGGATTCCTTCCAGCAGGGCGGGAATCCGTATGCCGTCAGCCCGGATGACCCGCGAATTACAACTGTCTCCGGGAAAGAATGCATCCGCCAGTACGAGTTCATCCCCGTGACCCATGCGGAAAAGAGCGTCCAAAAGTTCCGGGCTTATGACCGGATCGATACCGATAAGCATATAAGACTCCTTTGATCGGGATTATGTTTGCCTACTCAATAATCAACCCTGATTATTTATTTGTCAATGGAGACAGTTCCAACTCTTTTGCATATACTGAAGCGATGAAAGAAAACCGGTCCCTGCGGCCTTTTGTAAAATGGGCCGGTGGCAAGCGGGCTCTGCTGCAGCGCATCCGTGAACAGCTCCCCCGGGACGTTTCCCGCCATACCTACCATGAGCCCTTTCTGGGGGCGGGGGCCGTTTTTTTCGATCTCATGCCCCGCCGTGCGGTGATTAACGACAGTAACGCAGAGTTGATGCCGGCCTACAGGATCATCAGGGATTTTGCCGAAGATCTGATCGGAATTCTGGAAGCCCATGCAAAAAACCACGGTGAAAAATACTATTATGAAATCCGGAACATGGACAGGGATGGGGAGAGATTCGGCAAACTGAACGATGTACAGAGGGCGGCCCGTTTAATATACCTTAACAAGACCTGTTACAACGGTCTTTACCGGGTGAACTCACGGGGTGAATTTAATGTTCCCATGGGAAGATACAAGAATCCTGCAATCTGTGAAGCCGGGCTGCTCCGCAGTATAAGTGCATATCTTAAAGAAAGTGATATTGTCATCATGAACGATGATTTTGAAGCCGCCCTTTCCACTGCGGACAGTGGTTCCTTTGTGTATCTCGATCCTCCCTACCAGAAGATCAGCAGCACTTCGTTTACCTCTTATCAGCCGGGCGGTTTTGGCGAAGGGGAACAGGGACGGCTTCGGGATCTGTTTGTCCGTTTGGGCGGCAGGGGTGTAAAATGCCTTGAGAGCAATTCCGATACGTCCCTTATCCGCAGACTCTATGAGCCGCATGGGTTTTATATTATTCCCGTCAGTGCAGGACGGCGCATCAATTCTTCCGTTTCCGGCCGGGGGGCTGTGCAGGAAGTACTGATCCGTAACTATCAGGAACAGGGAGGGTAAATGGCACGGCGCATAAGGCTGCGTTTTTTGTTTTTTTTCATTCCTGTTTGTCTGTTCCTGTTTTCATGCCGGGAAAAGTATGACGGTATTGCCCTTATTCCTGATGAAACTGCCGGAGGGCTTGAGCGGGAGCAGTATTGGCTGGAAGGGATCCTGAAGGAAGGTGAGCTGCATGCTATGGGGCTGACTGTGGAGAAGGGGGAGGAAGAGCCCTCAATAGTTATCCGGCTCCGCCCGGTCTGGGGGAAGGAAACGGAAGACATCGTTCTTTCAAGAATCTGGTACGTTCCTGCAGCGGATCCTCTGGAAGGCCGCACTACAACGGAACTTGAAGCCTGCCTTGCAGGGGATGAGGATCTTGTTACGCCGGCGGATCTTGCGCCGCCCTTTGTCGCCCTGCGGGTAGACGGCCTTACGGTAGACGATGAGGCTTATCCCCTGGTCAGAACCGTTTCCGTATCGCTGGAATGCAGGGCGGAGGGGAAGGAGCGTCCGCAGAAGCGGGCGCAGATCGAAGAAAAGGCTGCGGCTCTGACAGAATTCCTTCAGGCCGCGCCGAAGGAAAGGCTGCATGAAAAGCCCCCTCTGTTCTGGATAGCTTCGGCAGGAGATCTGATGCTGGAAAGAGGAGCGGGAGAGATACTCCTCCGTGAAGGGCCCTCCGGCATTTTCGGGGAAACGGCAGCCCTGCTGGCGGAGGCTGATCTTGCCCTGCTGAATCTTGAGGGGGCAGTTACCGGACGAGGTTCCGGGGCGGCGAAGGCCTACAATTTCCGTTTCGATCCACGCTGCACTTCTGCCCTCGCCGCCGCAGGAATCGATGCCGTGCTTCTGGCAAACAACCATGTCTTCGATTACGGGGAGGAGGGTTTTCTGGACAGCCTTGCGCATCTGGAGAAGGGCGGGGTCGGTGTACTCGGCGCCGGAAGCGACATTAACGCTGCGACCGCGCCTTTTGTGGTGAGGATGGAAGCCGGTATCCCGGAGATCAGGGTTTACGGCATTGCCTCTTATCCCAGAGAACGGAGCGGCTGGGACGGAGCCTCCGCCGCGGCAGGGGAGGGGAAGTCGGGAATTCTCTTCGCAGGCCGCGGCGGTATGGAATTGCTGAAGGAGAAACTCTCCGCCGGGGACGCCAACGAAGAGAATGTCTTCAATATCGTGCTTTTCCACGGAGGTAACGAATGGACTTTTGCGCCTGACGGACTTACCCGGAAATACTATACAGACCTTGCCGAAGCAGGAGCGGATCTTATAATCGGTTCCCATCCCCATGTTGTGCAGGGTTTTGAATGGGTACACAACAAGCCTGTGTTCTGGTCTCTGGGCAACTTTGTGTTTGCGGGCATGGACGGCACTAATGGGGGAGAAGAGGGACTCTTTTTAAGGCTGGGCTTTTATGGAAAGAAGCTCCTCTACATGGAGCCTGCTGCGTTGAAACTGAAAGGCCCCCGAACCAATGTGTCCGGTGATCTGCAGAACTTCTACCGCTTATCTAAGAGCCTGTCCAAAAATAACTGAATTTTGGAACAAGCTCACGTATCCGTCAGGTAAGGGATTAGAGTCCGGAACTGTCCGGAACATTGGTTATTTACCGACCGGCCTGCACTGGTACCTTGTAAACACCAAAGGCACATTTATTAGAAAAAACCACAAAGGCGAAAAAGGGAAGGAATATTATGTTTCTTCCTTCTGTTTTCTTTCCTTCTTCGATTTTTTCGCCTTCACGGTTAAAAATTCTTCATTCCGTATCCTGTAAATCAGTGTTTCCCTAAAGCTCTATCGAAACGGTTTTGTCTTTTGCCCGGACAAGCAGACCCTGTTCCGTATCTTTTCCTTCTCCGTCTTTAATGGATTTCCATTGGTGTACGTTACGGAGGAGAAGCTTCCAGTTTCCGTTTGTCCTTGCCTCCGCACTGATACTGTCGCCGTCTCTGCATACTTCAAGCTTTAGGGAACATTCGCCTTTCAGATCGGAGACCTCAGTTTCGGTTCTCATGCCCTCTTCCGTTTCAAAGACATGGAAACAGACGCCGTCGCTGTAATCGTAGTCGGGCCTTTCGATGTTGCTGCCGAAGGGAATCACCGAAGAAGGCCGGGCCATGAGCGGGAGGCTCATGTAGCCGTGGCGTTCGTGCTTCCAGGAACCCCCTTCAATAACTTCACCGGAAATGATGTTGGTCCAGCGGCCCGGGGGAAGGTAGTAATCCACATTCCCATCTTCGCTGAATACAGGAGAGACCAGGAGATTGGGGCCCAGGAAATACTGCCTGTCCAGGTACACGCAGGCCGGATCATTGGGGTATTCCAAAACCATGGCCCTGAGCATGGGGACGCCTTCCCTGTGGGAAACTATTGCCGCCTGCCAGAGATAGGGCATAAGGCTGCACTTGAGATTTGTAAAGAAGCGGAGTACATCGGAGGCTTCCTCGTCAAAATTCCAAGGCACACGGTAACTCTGGTTTCCGTGCAGCCTTGAATGGGAAGAGAGGAGGCCGAAAGCCACCCAGCGCTTGAAGAGATCCGCAGTAGCAGTCTGTTCGAATCCTGAAATGTCGTGGCTCCAGAAACCAAAGCCGCAGAGGCCTAAGGAGAGGCCGCCCCGCAGTGTTTCTGCCATGGATTCATAGGCGGCGGCGCAGTCGCCTCCCCAGTGAACCGGAAACTGCTGGCCCCCGGCGGTGGAGGAACGGGCAAAGACTATCGCATCTCCCCTGCCCCTTGTCTCTTCCAGGAGACCGAATACGGTTTTGTTGTAGAGGTACGTGTAGTAGTTGTGCATCTTTTCCGGATCCGAACCGTCATACCACACAATCTCTGTCGGAATGCGCTCACCGAAATCGGTCTTGAAGCAGTCCACTCCCATATCAAGGAGTTTTTTCAGTTTGTCCCTGTACCAGGCTGCCGCACCGGGATTGGTAAAGTCCACAAGGCCCATACCGCTCTGCCAGCGATCCCATTGCCATACATCCCCGTTGGCCTTTTTGACAAGGTAGCCCTTTGCCATACCTTCGTCAAAAAGGGGAGACTTCTGGGCCACATAGGGATTGATCCATACGCAGATCCTCAGTCCCTTCTCCTTGAGCCGCCGCAGCATTCCTGCGGGATCGGGAAACATTTCCCTGTCCCATTCAAAGTCTACCCACCGGCAGCCCTTCATCCAGAAACAATCGAAGTGAAACACCGAGAGGGGCAGTTTCCTCCGGGCCATACCGTCAATAAAACGGTTTACCGTTTTTTCATCGTAGTCGGTGGTAAAGGAAGTTGAGAGCCAGAGTCCGAATGACCAGGGAGGAGGAAGCGCGGGCCTGCCGGTAATGGCGGTGTAATTCCGCAGTACATCATGCAGGCTGTCTCCGGCAATAACATAGTAGTCGATTATTTCACCGGGCACGGAAAACTGAACGGCGCTTACAACTTCCGAGGCCGCCTCAAAGGAAACCCGGCCGGGATTGGATACAAAGACGCCGTAACCCCTGTTTGTAATATAGAAGGGGACGCATTTATAGGCCTGTTCGCTGGCGGTACCGCCGTCTTCGTTCCAGGTATCCACGGTTTGTCCGTTTTTGACAAAGTGGCCGAAGCGTTCACCGAGACCGTAAACCGCCTCTCCTACTCCGAGTTTAAGGTACTGGGCCATGAAGCTTCCGCTTCCCTGAACGGAGAAATAACCCGACTGCCTCCCCAGTATCTCGGTGAGTTTCTTCCCGTCCCGTTCAAAGATGCCCCGCCAGGGCCCTTCCCTTGGTATGCGTAACGACAGGGAAGCTGCGGAGAACACGCATTCTTCGCCGCCGGTCTCCGTTTTTACACGCTCGGCAAGGGAAGGAGGCCGGGCGAATGCCGGACTTCGATCTCCGGCGCCCTTGTGGTGATACATCCGCACCCGGATGACATCCGGCATGGGGGAACTGAATTCCGCGGTAAGCAATATGACGCCTACCGAATCGCCGCGGCCTGTAATTTTCTTTGCCGCCGTATAAACGGTAAGAGTGTTTTCCGTTTTTTCCGCATCAAACACCTCAATAAGGTTGAGATTCTTTATCCCTTCCCTTATTTCCCAGTAACCGTCCTTGAATTTCATGATTCTTCCTTATTTCATGTATCAGGGTAATTTCGCAGAATCCCTGCAGAAGACAGGAATAATGTCAAGAGGCGCTGAAGAAGTAACAATGCGTCCGCCCTCAAAACTTTCACCTGTCCAGGCGTTTGTCCATCTGGCCCCCAGCGGCAGATAGACCTTCCGTTCCCTGAGGCCCTCGTAGAGTACCGGCGCCGCGAGGTAATCGGGACCGAACATGTATGCGTCTTCGATTTCCCAGGCAGCCTTGTCCCGGGGGAAGTCGTAGAATAAGGGCCTTATAACCGGAGTCCCCTTATCATGGGCCGCCTGCATGATCTTTTCAAGATAGGGCTTGAGCCTTTCCCGCAGGAACAGGTATTTTTTACAGACTTCGTACACCTCATCGGAATAAGACCAGACTTCGTTGTCCGCACCGGAACGGCATGAGGCTCCCCCGGTGGAACCGTACTGCGGCTTGACGGGATCCCGGTAGCCGTGGAGCCGCATCACCGGGCAGAAGCATCCCCACTGGAACCAGCGGATCAGAAGTTCGTGGAAGCGGGGATCCGTTATTTCGGCGCCGAAGAAGCCGCCTATGTCGGTAGTCCACCAACTGATTCCGGCAAGACCCATGTTGAGCCCTGCGGCTACCTGGTTGCGGAAACTTTCAAAGGTAGAATGAATGTCGCCCGACCAGACCAGAGCGCCGTAACGCTGACTTCCCGCCCAGGCGCAGCGGAGAAGGTTGATGATATTTTTCTGCCCCGCAGCCTTCATACCGTCAAAGAATGTTTTTGCATACATCAAAGGATACACGTTACCGATCTGGACATCCGGGCCCAGGTGATACCGGTAGTTTTCAAAGTCGTAGACAGAGTATTCAGGTTCCGCCTCGTCAAGCCAGAAGATCCTGACACCCTTGTCGTAGTAATTCTGTTTGGCCTTTTTCCATACATAGTCCCTGGCCTCGGGATTTGTGGCATCGTAGTGAACCGTATTCCCCTGGAAGTCCATGCCGATGCGGAAACCCCTTTCGGTGCGGATAAGCAGGCCCTTTTCGATCATTTCATTCCAGTTTTCGCATCTCCTGTCCACGGTGGGCCAGATGGAGACCATGAGTTCTATCTCCATGTCCTTCAATTCTTTTATCATGGCGTCCGGATCGGGCCAGTAGACAGGATCGAATTTCCATTCGCCCTGCAGGGGCCAGTGGAAAAAGTCTACGACAATTACCGATATGGGAAGCCCGCGTTTTTTGTATTCCCGGGCAACCTGCAGAAGCTCCTCCTGGGTCTGGTAGCGGAGCTTGCACTGCCAGAAACCCATCGCATAACCGGGCATCATCGGCACTGTTCCTGTTGCCCCGGCGTATGCCTCCTCAATTTCCGCGGGAGTATCCCCGGCAGTGATCCAGTAGTCAAGCTTTTTGGAAGATTCCGCATGCCATGTCATCACATTTTTCCCGAAACTGACTCTGCCGACAGCAGGATTATTCCAGAGGAAACCATAACCGAGGCTCGAGAGCATAAAGGGAACGGAAGCCTGGGAGTTGCGCTGCGCCAACTCCAGTTCCATGCCCTTGAGGTTAAGCCAGGGCTGCTGATACTGCCCCATGCCGTAGATTCTTTCATCGGGGTTCACGGATTCAAGCCTCAGGGTAACTTCGTAGTCCCCGCCGATTATCGGTTTGAATTCACGGGCTTCAAGTTCAAGGGAACTGTAAGTCCTGTCTTTAATGTCAAGACGGCTGCGGAGATATTCGTTGAGGAGGAGTTCTCCCTTCTGGTTATAGATCCTGATCTGTCCGATTTTGGAAATTTTCGCTTCGATCCTTCCGTTTTTTATTGAAGCGCCTTCATCGCTTATTTTTATATCCGTATTGCAGGATTTCTGCGGCAACAGGGCCCAGTCATCAGTATTGCCCGAATCAAGCCCCGCCTTCTCCGCACAGCCGGGCATCTCCGCCAGCCTGGTGGATCTCACCCTTAAACTGTTTTCCCCCCAGGGCTCAATGACGAGTTTTTCCGCATCGTAACGGTACATCAAACCGTTTTGTTCTTTAACGAAAGCCATGGTAAATCCTCCTTGAAGATTAGATGTGCCCGTAAAACTGAAGTTTCCGGACAACTCTATTATTTTGTACCGCCCCCGGCGGCATTGAGATACCATTTGTATTCGGCGTTTTCCTGTACAGGTGTACTGTGTTTTTTGAGAACCCTTTCGATCAGATACGACATTAAGATTACGATGGGCGAAGGAAGAATAAAAATAAAAAAAGGAACATTCACAATCATAAAAACCGCAAGGGCAAGCAGAGCCAGAATTCCCAGAGTATAATGGATATAGCGGAAAGTCATGTAGATTGCTATTTTGAGTATCCAGAGAATGCCCATGTCGAAACGGGAAAGACAGGGAAAGGTATAGAGCGCCACTGCGATGATAAGGACTCCCAGAAAGGTATAGAAGCAGAAGAGAAAAAAACCAAAATATCCGCCATCAATATCAGGAACGATGTTGCGGTTTACCAGGATGATGAAAAAAAGCCCTCCCAGTATGAGAAAAAGCAGGACGGATTTGAAAAAATTCACCTTAAAGGAACGGCGGAATTCGCCTATCAGATGCCCCCGTTCAAAGCGGAGATTTTTAACGGCGGCGTAGTACAGCGCCGTTGTTGAAGCTCCCGCGGTAATAACAGGCAGACAGCCGAGGAGCCAGAGGAGATTCAGGGTAATGCCGTCAAAGGCTTTTTCCATCCAGAAATAGAAGCTTCCTGAAAAAATCCGTTCCCCCCGGGGCCTGTTCTTCATCTCCCTTACTCTTTGACTGAGCCTGCCGTCATGCCGCTTACAATGTATTTCTGCAGAAACACAAAGGTAAGCACAACGGGAATCGCAAGGATACAGCCGTAAGCCATTATGCAGTTCCATTTGGTGCCGTACTTGCTCTGGAATTTGTAGATATTGGCGGTGAGGGGCCGCATCTCCGGCTTGACATTGAAAGTCATTGAATAGGCGAGGTCATTCCAGCCCCCCAGAAACGAGATCGTCATAACAGTAATGATACCTACCTTGATGGCAGGAATCATGATCTGCATGAAGGAACGGAAAACCCCGCAGCCGTCTATCCTGGCCGCATCGTCAAGGGAGCCGGGAATGCTTTTGAAGTAGGGCCGGAGTGTTACCACGATAAATGGTATGGAACCTGACGCAATGGCCAGGGACGGGGAAAAATAGGTATTAAGAATGTTGAGGCGTGAAAAAATCAGGTACATGGGGGTGAGCATGAGGGAAGCGGGAAGCATCTGTGTTACAAGAAATGTAAGGAGGAAGGCCCTGTTCCCCCGTACACGGTACCGGCCCATGCCGTAGGCGGTAGGAATTCCCAGTACAAGGCTTATGCTCATGGAGCAGAAGGCAATAACAAAACTGTTTTTCAGGGCAATAAGAAAATCCTTGTCTCTCAGGTTGAGCAGCCAGGGTTCGATAGTAAAGGTGTGGGGGAAATAGGTAACAACTTTCCCAAAGGCTTCCGCATCCGATTTGAAAGACATGCAGACAAGCCAATAGATGGGGAACAGAAATACACCAACAATGATAACGGAAACGAAACCGAGCAAAATATTTTTTTGTCTGGCCCTCATTCTATTGATCCTCCGAAAGACTCATTTTGAGGTAAAGCAAACCTATAAAGAAGAGACAAAAGAATAATATTATTGCCGAGGCAGACCCCATGGAGAACTTGTATTCCATAAAGGAGAGCCGGTACGAATAGGTTCCCAGCACATCGGTCGCATTGAGGGGGCCTCCGGCGGTCATGATAAACATGAGATCGAAAGCCTTGAAAGTATAGATAAAGCCCAGCATAAGGACTGCGAAGATGCTTGATTTGATGCAGGGTACGGTAATCTTCCAGAACCGTGTCCATGCGCCGGCGCCGTCAATGGCGGCGCTTTCGTAAATTTCGCTGGATACATTGGTAAGCCCCGAAGTGAGGAGCAGCATATTGAATGGAATACCTACCCAGCAGTTCATGGCAATGACGGCATTCATCGCCATTGTTTTGTCGGCAAGCCACATGGGCCAGGTTCCCCGGACAAAACCTGTCCTGCTTAAAAGATCATTTACCACCGCAATCTGACCGAACATGTTCTTGCCCAAGAGGGCGGTTACCGACATGGGCATCATATAGGCGATAAGAATAAGTCCGCGAACAGGACCCGCAAAAGTAAATTTTTTTGAGAAAAAGAGAGCCAGCAGAAATCCGAGGGTAAACTGAACCGCAATACAGGCAAGGGTAAAGACAAAGGAATTCCGCAGCACCAGGCGGAAAGTTGTATCTCTGAAAAGTTCAATATAATTGCCAAAACCCACGAAAACATCGGTGCCGCTTTTGAAAGTTCTTACATTTACGTCGCGGAAACCAAGAATAAAGTTATAGATCAGGGGGTATCCCAGAAGGGCAAGAATATACACCATACCGGGGGAAATAAAAGAGTACCCTTCTATATTCCTTTTCTGCAGCAAATTCATCTTCACGGGACACCTCTCTGTCACTTGAACTTGTTCCAAAACTCACGTTTTTTCAAAACAAGCTCAAATCCAAGACTGCTGTTCCAAAATTATGATCCCGCCGGATCGGCGGATTTTGGAACAGCCTCAAGCTAAAAAATTTTACTGTGCAATGGGGGACTTCTCCAGAATCGGAGCTACTGTGGCGGCAGCCTGCTTCATTGCATCCGCCGCGCTCATCTGCCCCAAAACCGCCGATTGTCCTGCAGTGTAGACAGCCTTGGAAATGGTAGGCCATTCGGGATGGGGACCGCGGGCTACCGCATAGTTCATGCCGTCGGTAAAGACCGCATAGTAGGGATCCTGTGTCCAGAAATCCCGGAGCGTCGCGGAATCCTTGCGGATGGGCAGTTTTCCTGCAATTTCGCACCAGCGGGCCACATTCTCCGCGGTTTCCATAAACTTAAGGAATTCTATACAGAGTTCCTTGTACTTGGTTCCCGAGCAGACGCCAAAGTTTTCACCGCCGATGACAGAAGCATACTTCTTGTCCCTGGGAAGCAGGGTGTATTCAACCTCGAATGCCCCTTCGATCTTGGGAAGGTCGCCTGCAATCTGCCATGTACCTGATTCCACCATGGCCGCTTTTTGGGCGATGAATGCGTTCATTGCGTCTCCCTGGCCCCAGTTAACTACTTCTTTGCTCATGTAACCCTTGGCGGCAAGATTTGCCAGATAGTCTATGGCACGGATTGATTCGGGGGAACCAAGATTCCCTACCGATCCGCCTGCGCTGTAGATCCAGGGGATCAGCTGGAAGGTACCTTCCTCATTGGGAATTACACTCATGGCAAAACCGTAGATCTGATCTGCAGGTTTGGTGAGTTTGGCGCAGGCTTCTTCAAGTTCCTCCCAGGTAGTAGGTTTTTTGACGCCCGCCGCATTGAGCATGTCCATGTTGCAGGCCAGAGCAAGGCAGTTGGAATTGTTGGGAAGACCGTAAATCTTTCCTTCCGCATCCTTGGTGCTGCTCAGGGGGCCGGGGTAGAACTGATCAAGCTCACCCCATGCGTTAAGCTCTGCCGTAATGTCTTCAAAAACTCCCAGGGCTATATAGGAAGCATGATCCGGAGAGTCCACCATACCGATGTCGGGAAGCTGGCCGGAAACCGCTCCCACGGTATACTGATTCATCAATTCTTCACGGGCCATGAAGGTAGCGGTAATTTTGACATTCTCCGCTTCATGAAGCTTGTTGAATTCTTCCGCCAGCATGTCCAGGGCCTGTGCCTCATGTTCGAAGTAGTGCCAGACGGAAATGTTCTTGACATCGGAAGAAGGCTGGGCGCCGCCGGAAGCTTCCTTCTTTGAGCATGCTCCCAGAACCAGGGCGCTGCATAATGCCGCCGCCAATACGATCAAGCGGATTTTCTTTTTTGTCATAATTCCTCCTGTAGATATGAAATACGTTGAACCTGTTCCAAAATTATAATCCCGCCGGATCGGCGGATTTTGGAACAGCTCCATTTATCATGAGTTTACGGCAGAAAAAATCCCATGTCAATTATGGGTTTCTACTTTCCGAATAAGGCCGCCGCTTCCTCCCGTACCCGGTCGATGGCAGCCTGGTACTTGTCCCTGAGGGCGTTCATGTGCTGATTATAGAAGGCAACGAACTCCGGATCCTGAAAGGGATCCAGCCGGATCTGACGGCCCACGCGGCGGGAGAGTTCCTCTTCCTTCTGACGGAGTTTTGGCTCGTACTGCCGGGCAATGGCTTCTTCATACTGGGCGCTTTCCTGGAGGTAGCGGGAGAGAGCCTCCCTGAGCTGCTTGTAGAGACCTACAAACCGGTTACTGTTGACAAGCAGGGAAAGGCCCTTTCCTACCGCTTCAAGCCGTTTAAGATCCTCCTCCTCTACCGGGAGTTTTATCATGGCGGAAAGCACGTCGAAGATCCCCCGTTTGAGGCTTTCCTGTTCATCCCTGGGAGCTTTCTTTATTTCCGCTTCAAGGCCGATCCCTTCGCCGAGATACTGATTGGCAAGCCGTTTCCCCCTGTTCTTTGCTTCATGCTGACTGATACTTCCCTTATCGCTTTTAACCGATTCTGTCCGCTCCAGGGCAATTTCCAGGGCGCTCTTTATCTTTCCCATATGATCTCCTCAATCCCCCTATGGAATAAACTGTATTTCTTTTATACCATAACATGAGCTTGTTTCAAAATTATGATCCTGCCGGATCACCGGATTTTGGAACAGCCTTTAATATAACAAAGATTCGAAAAGTTCTAAAGTCCGGTTCATTAAACCAAAAGGAGAGGGAAATGATTAAAGACATGCAGACTCTTGTCGGGATTGGCGTTTACCTGGTGGCGATGATCTTCATCGGCATCTGGTACACCCGGCGGAGCAACACCAGCCCGGAAGATTACTTTCTGGCCAGGCGGGGTTTCGGGCCCTGGGTGGCGGCCCTTTCCGCCGAGGCCTCCGATATGTCAGGCTGGCTCCTCATGGGACTTCCCGGCGTGGCGTACTTTACCGGTTACGGTGAGGCCTTCTGGACGGCCCTTGGGCTCTTTATCGGGACCTGGGTGAACTGGGGACTCGTTGCCAAAAGGCTGCGCGTCTATTCCCAGATTGCCGATAACGCGATTACCCTGCCGGAGTTCTTTTCCAAACGTTTCCACGACAAAAAGCGGATACTGCTCTGCATTGCCGCCATTATCAGTCTGGTGTTCTTTGCCATCTATGTGGCAGCCCAGTTCATCACCTTCGGGAAACTTTTCAGCTATGTTTTCGGCGCGCCAATGCTCCCCATGGTTTTGATGGGAGCCTTCATCGTCATGGTCTATACCCTGCTGGGCGGTTTTATGGCCGTTGGTATGACCGACCTTATCCAGGGACTTCTCATGGTAAGCGCCCTCATTCTCGTCCTCGTCGTGGGGTTCTTCAGTGCGGGAGGCCTCGGCGGCATTGCGGCCAACCTTTCCCAATTCCCCCGTTTTACCGATTTCTTCGGTATCGGTACTCCCAAAATGGCCGGAGGCGTCCAGGAAGTGATAAACGGCGTGCCTCAGTTCGGCCCCGGCGCCAATTACGGCTTCCTTACCATCGTTTCCACCCTGGCCTGGGGACTCGGTTATTTCGGCATGCCCCAGGTGCTGGTTCGCTTCATGGCAATCAAGAAGACTTCCATGATCCGCAGTTCCCGTAACATTGCGGTGATCTGGTGCTTCCTTGCCCAGATGGCCGCGGTTCTTATCGGCATCATCGGCCGCGCCTACTTTCCTTCCCTGTTGGGCACCAGTTCCGAAGCGGAGAACATCTTCATTCACCTGAGTACCAGCTTCTTCCCGCCCTTCATTGCAGGGATCGTGATCTCCGGCATCCTTGCCGCATCCATGAGTTCTTCGGATTCCTACATGCTCATCGTGTCTTCAAGCCTTGCGAACGATATCTACAAGGATCTCTTCAAGAAAAACGCCAGCGATACCGAGGTGATGTGGGTTGCCCGTATCGCCATGCTGCTGGTGACGGTTTTCGCGGTATTCATCGCGGTTTCCGGTAATCAGTCGATCTTCCGGGTAGTGTCCTACGCATGGGCAGGACTCGGCGCCGCATTCGGGCCCCTGGTGCTTTTCAGCCTCTTCTGGAAGCGGACTACATTCCCCGCCGCGGTGGCAGGCATGCTTTCAGGCGGCATCATGGTCATCGTCTGGAAAAACTTGATCGCCAAAGCCGGCGGCGTCTTTGCCATCTACGAACTGCTCCCCGCGTTTATCATCTCCTGCCTGGTAATCTGGATTGTAAGCCTCTGCACAAAGCAGGATGACAAGACCATTGACGAGGAATTCGAGAAGGCGAAGACAGTGGAGTTTATTTAGTGTCTGTCCATAAAGCCGGTTACTTTACGGACAGACCTTGCATTTGCGCATCTTTTTGTACCAAAACGGTGCGCAAAATGCCTGTTTTAAGGTAGTCTGTCTATAATGTGTCTACATTATGGACAGACTCTATTTAAAGTCGAGCTTGTTCCAAAGCCCGTTTTTCCTTAAATCCAAGGAGGCCGTTCCAAAAATTTTGGAACATCCGTCTCTAAAGAATTGTGATTTTTGTGCGTGAACCGGGTTATATCTTCCTGGTTCCGCCGGTTTTGAGCCCGGCTTCGTAGAGTTTGCCGCAGGCAAGGAACATGGGGAGTTTGGTGCCCCCCAGAATGATGTCCGATTCTTCCGCCATGTCGATCATATCACGGCTGGGGCTTTTGCCCCGGACAAAGATGATGCAGTGAATATCCAGCAATTCCGCAGTTCTGATTACCTGAGGGTTTACAAGGCCGGTAAGGAGAAGCACTCTGTCTTTTACAAAGGCCATGACATCACTCATCAGATCGGCTCCACAGGCAGAAGCTACTTCTATATTTGCCTTTTCCTTCCCGGAAAAAAATTGCCCTTCCAATACGTGTATTGCTTCGGCTACGGTCATACATATCCCCCAGTAGTTCAAGCATAGCACAATGCGGCTTCCGTTTCAAGGTAACGCGGCAGTACAGGCGCTACAGGTTCACTTCTTCAAAGGGAGGCGCCTCTTCCATGAGGCGGGAAATGACCCGGTGATCGGGGAGGAGGAGGCCGGGGTCTTGCTGCAGGATGGCGAAGGCGTCTTCACGGGCCTTGATAAGTTCCCTGATATCCCGCACAGGATCGGCGAGTCCCAGTTTGAGGTAGCCTGACTGCTCTATTCCGGCAATTTGTCCCGGTCCGCGGAGTTTCAGGTCTTCTTCCGCGATGACAAAGCCGTCCGAATTTTCCAGCATCACCCTGAGCCGCTGTTTGCCCTCTTCGGTAAGAGAGCCGCGGAAGTTCAGTTGGCCTTCGTTTCCGTGTTTTGCCTGCTCCGAATACATGAGGAAGCAGTAGGCCTGTTCGCTGCCCCGCCCCACCCTGCCGCGGAGTTGGTGCAGGGCGGAAAGTCCGAAGCGTTCGGCGTGTTCAATTACCATGCAGCTTGCGTTGGGTACATCCACACCCACCTCCACCACGCTGGTGGCAACGAGTATTCTGGTTTCCCCCCTGCGAAAGCTTTCCATGATGCGCCGTTTTTCTTCTTCATCTACTCTGGAATGGAGCAGGGCGGTGGAAAATTCGGGAAAAATCTCTGCGGCAAGTCTTTCCGCCATGGAAACGGCGTTTTTAAGACCGCTGTCCCCGGTGTTTTCATCATCTCCGATGAGGGGATAGACAAAGTACGCCTGCCTGCCCGCGGCCAGTTCCCGGCGGACAAAATCGTAGACCCGTTTTTCGCTGGACTGGCTTGCCAGGTGGGTCTTTACCGGTTTCCGGCCGGGGGGCATGTCCCGAATGCTGGAGACTTCAAGGTCGCCGAACACGGTAAATGCAAGGCTCCGGGGTATCGGGGTGGCGCTCATCATGAGAAGGTCCGGCATACGTCCCTTTGCCATGATCCGTGAACGCTGGGTAACCCCAAAGCGGTGCTGTTCATCCACTACGACAAGATTCAGTGCCCTGTACTCCACACCGGCGGAAAAAAGCGCGTGTGTACCCACCGCCAGATCCACCTCTCCTCCGGCAAGGCGCTTTAGGAGTTCCCGCCTGCCCTGGGATGATACGTTTCCCGTGAGGAAGGCAGGCCGTACACCCAGTGGTTCCAGAAGCCGGGCTGCGTTTTCCGCATGCTGCCGGGCCAACAGTTCCGTGGGAGCCATGAGTACCGCCTGTCCCCCCTCTTCAATGGTTTTAAGGCATGCAAGAAAGGCGACAAGGGTTTTGCCGGAACCCACATCCCCCTGTAAAAGCCGGGCCATTGGGTAGGGGCCGCTCATGTCGGCGTTGATCTCCGTAATGGCTTCCCTCTGTCCGCGGGTCAGCTCAAAGGACAGCCGCTCGATCAGGCGCTGTTGCAGGGCCGAAAGAGTTCCGCCCGCAGCGGATGAGGGCCGTACATCCGCGGCGGCGCCTTTCCGCTCCAGAGCCCGCTTTCCTATCATTATTTCAAGGTAGAAGAATTCGGTGTATATCAGGCTGCGGCGGGCCTTTTCCAGTTCTTCCATGGAGAGGGGGAAGTGAATCGCGCGGATCGCATCTCTTTTTGAAAGGAAACCTTCACGCGCGGCGATGCTGCCGGGAATCTCGTCTTCCACGGTTTCTCCGTTTACAAACTGTTCCAGTGCGTTCTCTACCAGTTTACGGAGCATTTTTTGAGTCAGATCCCCGCTGAGGGGATACACCGGAAGAATTTTGCCGAAACTTTTGCTTCCCCCGCCATCGCCGCCCAAGGCTTCGTAGTCAAAGGCGCTGCTCTGGATTTCACCATTTTTATGATAGAATTTTCCGCTGATGAACCAGCGGCTGCCGGGAACAAACTTTTTTTCCAGAAAATTCTGCTTAAAGCAGAGCAGGGCCGCCTTGGCCGTTTCGTCTCTGACGATCAGCTTGAGGGTACGCATCCTGCCGAAACCGATCCACTGCTGATCGATAACCGTTACGGTGGTACAGGCCCTGGAATTGAGGCTGAAACGGGCCAGGGGAACATATTGATTCCTGTCTTCCCAGTCCCGGGGATAGCGGCGGAGGAGCCCGGCAACCGTTGTAATGCCGGCCTTCTGCAGCATTGCCTCAGCCTTGCTTCCAACCCCGCGGATAGAGGCGATGGGCCGGGAGATGGAACCGAGGAACATTACCGGGCAGCTAGAACGGGAGACGGATTAGGAGATCGGAAACAATGCGGATCACTATCCCGCCTCCGATTAAGATTATCAGAAAGAAGGCGATAGCGATGAGAAGCCTTCTCATGTAGGAACCTGTCCTGCCCGGCGGTAAAATGTCCACGATTTTGTAGAGGATCGGCTGGGAGATGCCGTCGATCACCTGCCAGAAAGGGTGGCGGGTATTGAGGTTTGCCAGGAATGCGATAAGCCTCAGCGCCAGGATCACCGTAAAGAAGCCCAGGAGAAACGAAAGGGCCGACCAGAGGGAGGAAAGAGCGATGGCAAGTATTACTCCCAGGCTCAACCTGCCGTAAACGGCAATGGCAGAAAAGACGTTTTGGGCCAGGGAGAGAAAAGCCATGCCGGCAATGGGGGAAAGGTCGAGAAAACCCGTCCGGAGGATCGGGAAACGGCGGAACCAGTTGAGGTAGGGATCGGTGATCGATGCCAAAACTTCCCCCGTTCTTCCGTAGCTGCCGCCGGTAAACCAGGTGATCATGATCCGTACAAAGATGATCAGGGAATAGAGCCCGGCCGCTCCCGCAAGAATGTCAAAAATAACCCGTATCATTTTTTACTCCTCAATCCATTCCGCCTCTTCCACGGCGGCGCATTCCTTCAGTCTTCCCGCGGCACTGCTTCCGGCCCCATACCGGCTTGCCGTGCGGATCACAATCTCCCCGTTCGAGACGGGAACATGGATGAAAACCGGGGAAGAACCAGCATCCGAAAGGAGTTCCTGCAGGGGGTAGAGACTGTCTTCCCTGTCTGCCGCTCCGTTCCGCAATCTTATATGGAGACTTTTCAATTCTCCGTCAGATTTATCCGCCTTTTTCACCGGGGCTTCGGCGGTTTGTGCATCCAGTTCGGCCTTCCGTTTTGCCTGCCGGGCAAGTTTATCAATATCCACCACGCCGGATACCTTGAAGCCCGGTTTTTCCGGGTTCTTGTCCTTTTCGGGATCTATATTTCCCTTGAACGCCATAATCGTGTCGGGAATCACCCTGGCCTTGCAATCCTGCCAGACCGAAGAAAAGAATACCAGATCTATCTCTCCCCGGTAGTCCTGCAAGATGCCGAAGGCCATTTCCTTTCCGTTACGATCCCTGATCTCCCGCAGAGACTTGAGAATTCCTACGATAACGTAGGAACCTTTCGGACTACCCTTGAGATTCGCCAGGTTGAGGTTCGAAAAATACTTCCAGGTATCCTTTTGCTCATCCATGGGATGTCCCGAGGCATAGTAACCCAAGAGGGCCATTTCCCGTTCAAGCCACTCCTCCCTGCTTTTTACCGGAGCCTCTTTGTAGATAAAGTCGGGATATTCTTTTTCCCCGGCCTCTCCGAAGAGGCTCTGTCCCGATTTCCTGTCCTCCTTGATGCTCTGTACATAATCCACGGCCCCTTCCAGATTGGCAAGGAGAATATCCCGGCTCTTTCCCATCCTGTCGAAGGCGCCGGTTTCGATGAGGAATTCGATCACCTTCTTGCCCACGGTTTTTATATCCACCCGGTTGAGGAAGTCGATAAAGTCCCGGTAGGGTTCAGCCTTCCTGCATGCGATGATCTCCTCCGCAGGCCTGTCCCCTATGCCCTTGATAGCCTTGAGCCCGTAGACAATCCTGCCTTCCGAAACGGAAAAGAGCCTTTCGGAGCGGTTTACGTCCGGAGGATCGATGGTAAGGCCCATACGCCGCGCCTCTTCGATGTATTCGGGAAGTTTTTCCTTGTCCGCGGCTCCTATTTCGTTGGAGAGGTTGGCTGCCATGAATTCCGCGGGGAAGTTGGCCTTGCAGTACGCGGTGCGGTAGGAGAGCACCGAATAGGCTGCCGCATGGCTCTTGTTGAAACCGTATTCGGCAAAGGGGATCAACAGTTCGAAGATTCTGTCCGCAACTTCTTCGCTGTAGCCCTGTTTCTGCGCCCCGTCAATGAATTTCGCCTTTTCAGCAACCATTACCTCCATTTTCTTCTTTCCCATGGCCCGGCGCAGAAGATCGGCCTGTCCCAGACTGTAGCCTGCGATGATCCGGGCCACCATCATCACCTGTTCCTGATAGGTGATAACCCCGTAGGTCTCCTTGAGCAGAGCCTCCAGGTTCGGGTCAGGGTATTCGATGATCTGCCGGCCGTTTTTGGAATCGGCAAACTGATCGATGAACTTCATGGGCCCCGGCCGGTACAGGCTTGTAATGGCGGTCAGATCCCCTATGGAAGTGGGTTTAATCTTCTTGAGGGTATTCTGCATACCCTCCTTGTCAAACTGGAAAACACCGGCGCTTTTCCCTTCTCCCAGCATCCTGAAGGTTTTTGCATCGTTCTCGTTGATGCTTTTGATGTCGAAACCGGCATATTCGCCGCCCTTGGCCTGGATGAGATCCACGGTATGCTTGATAAGGTCAAGGGTCTTGAGGCCCAGAAAGTCCATCTTTACAAGGCCGCGGTCTTCCAGAAAGTTCATCGTGTACTGGGTGGCTATGCCGCCGCCTCTTTTTTCAGTTTCCTTATAGAGGGGGACATAGTCGGTAAGTTCCGTTTTTCCAATCACCACACCCGCGGCGTGGAGGCTGGAATGACGGTTAAGCCCCTCCAGCTTGCGGGCAAGGCTGAAGAGTTCCGTATAGCGGGGATCGTCTTCAAGTTCCTGCAACTGCCGGGCCGCCGCCTGGAGTTCCGGGTTTTTTGCGTCCTTACCTTCCGGGTTGAAGGCCTTCTTCAGGGTGATCTTGGGCTCTTTGGGGATCAGTTTTGTAATGCGTTCCGATTCGGGAATGCTTATGTTGAGCACCCGGGCCACATCTTTGATCACCTGTTTGGCGCCCAGGGTTCCAAAGGTGATGATCTGGCCTACCCGTTCCTTACCGTACTTTTTGGTCACATACTGGATCACTTCATCCCGGCGTTCGTTGCAGAAATCCACGTCAAAGTCCGGCATGCTGATCCGTTCCGGGTTAAGGAAACGTTCAAAGAGCAGATCGTATTTGAGGGGATCGATATCGGTGATCCGCATCGAATACGCCACGATGGAACCTGCTCCGGAACCCCGGCCCGGCCCCACCTCAATACCGTTTTCCTTGGCCCAGTTGATAAAATCCGCCACAATAAGGAAATAACCGGTAAAACCCATCTTAATGATAACACCGAGTTCATACTCCGTCCGTTCGAGGATTTCTCCGGTAACAAGCGGATACCGTTTCCGGAGGCCTTCCATGGTAAGGTGCCTGAGGTACGCATCGGCGTTTTCAAAGCCCCGGGGAATCTCGAATTCGGGGAACAGGGGCCCCGGTTTGGGAATGTCCGCATTGCAGCGTTCCGCAATGCGGATCGTGTTGCTGATTGCCTCCGGGTAATCCGGAAAGAGGGCCGCCATTTCATCCCCGGTCTTGAAATAGAACTGGTCTCCCTGGTAACGCTTCCGCCTTTCGTCGGTTCTCAGCCTTCCTTCGCCGATGCAGAGGAGCACGTCGTGGGCAGCATGATCCTCCCTTTTGAGGTAGTGGATGTCGTTGGTGGCAACGAGGGGAATACCGGTCTTCCGGGCGAGTTCCACAAGCGCGGCGTTTACCTGCTTTTGCAGGGGGATACCGTGATCCTGGAGTTCCAGATAGAAGTTGTCCCTCCCCTTTTCATCATAGCCGAAGATCTCCGCCAGGCGCCGGGCCCGTTTTTCCGCTTCCTGAAGCCTTCCTTTGCCGATAAGCCGGGGGATTTCCCCCTTGAGGCAGGCGGAAAGGCAGATAAGCCCCTTGTGGTACCGGAGGAGGAGTTCTTCGTCGATCCGGGGCCTGAAGTAGAAGCCTTCGGTATATGCAAAGGAACAGAGTTTGATAAGGTTGAAGTAGCCTTCCCGGTTTGTTGCCAGCAGGATCATGTGGAAGTAATCGTCTTCGCCCTTTGGAGCCTTTTTTTTATCTTTTCTGGAACCGGGGGCAACGTAGGCTTCGCAGCCGATGATGGGCCGCACCGGGTTTTTCCGTTTCACGTGTTTTCCGTCTTCGGCGAGCCTTTCCTTACATGCCGCAAGAAATTCCATGGCCCCGAACATGTTGCCATGGTCGGTAAGGGCCAGATACCGCATTCCCAGCTCTTCAGAGCGATCCGCGAGGCTGTTTACAGAAACCGCCGCATCCTGGAGGGAAAAATCCGAGTGGACATGGAGGTGGACAAAATCCGTCATTTCTCTATGATACCCTGATGAAGAGACGGGGGCAAGATTCCGCGGCGTCATCGTTTCAAAAAAATTCTTTCAACGCGGGCGTTTGACAGGGCGGGGTTTTGGTACAATATTTTACGTGTCCGGCAAAGGGGAGGAGTTGGCCGCCTCCGGGTGATGCACCCTTTCGGGTTTCCGTCCAACCGCCGGGATAGTCTCCGGCTGCCCGGATATTTTTTCATGACTTTTCCGCTGAGCCTGTTCCAAAACTAATTGACTGTGCGTTCACGCGCACGGTTTTAGAACAGGCTCCGCTATGTAAGTTTTTCCCCTGTAATGTCCGTTTTATCGTTCCGGGAAACGTTCCTCAAAAACCGGTCCGGGGTCGCCATGCTCCCTAACCATGGCTCACTTGTTATCCATAAAAGATATTGATAAAATTGAGAGCAAGGAATAAAATGGAGGTGTTTTATGAAGACGGTACTGGTGGTTGATGATTCCCGGATCATGCGGAATATCGTAAAGAATACTTTCATGGAAATGAAGATTCCCTGCCAATTTTTGGAGGCGGCAAACGGCGTCGAGGCGTTGCAGCAGCTGCAGCTTAATTCCGTCAACCTGATCCTGCTGGACTGGAACATGCCGGAACTTTCGGGTATCGACTTTCTCAAGCAGGTGCGGGCCATCAAGCAGTACAAGGATCTTCCGATCATCATGATCACCAGCGAGTCTGCCAAGTACAACGTAATTGAGGCTTTGAAGAATGGCGCCACCGATTATATCATCAAGCCGATAAACGAAAAGAGTTTTAAGGAAAAACTATCAAAGATAACGATTTAGTAAGTTGGGGTTGTCGGCCCCAGCTTAGCCTGAAACGGGCTGAATACAAGTCCGTTTAAAAAACTTGAAAAGGAAACGGAATGGAAAAGTATATTCAGCCTTTCATTGATACGACACAGAATGTGTTCAAGGAATTTGTCGGAACCGGCGTTGTTGTTGACCGGCCTTTTTTTGTGGAAAAGGACAAGATGACGGATTGGGACATTTCTGCGGTTATAGGACTCACGGGAGAAGCCAGGGGTGCGGTGGTAATTTCGATGAAGAACAGTCTGGCAATCAGGATCACCGATCTTCTCACCGGCTCCAAGCACACGAAACTTGACGATGATGTGGTGGACGCGGTCGGGGAGATCGTCAACATCATAGCGGGCAATGTAAAGAAGGGTCTTGAGGAAGCTTTCCGGCTGGTCATTTCGTTGCCGACGATTGTTACCGGGAAAGAACATGCCATCAAGTGGCCCAATAATTCGGCCCGGATCATCTGCATACCCTTTACGGCCTTTGGAAATGAGGCTTTCGTCCTTTCTGTAGCCATAGAGGCGGTTAAGGGTGTCTAGCATGGCTAAAGGTACAAGTGTTCTTCTGCGCTTTCTCTCCAGCAATAAATTTGAAGATCTCCGTGACAGGGCAATCGTCGAGTCCCTTGTCCGTTATGTTCTTTTTAATGTAGCCCTCATCATCGGCGGCGGTTTTCTTGTCGGTTTCGGCAGCACGGTTATTCTGGAAGGCAATGTAATCCGGGGCGCGGCGGATATCGGCGTAGGTTTCCTCTGTTTTATCACTATAGGGCTTCTGCGTACAAAGCTGCCCTTTACCGGCATTGCCATTGTTCCCATTTCGTTTTTTGCAGTTCTCTGTGTCATATTGGTTATGTCGGGCGGAGAGAAAGGTTTTGCGGGGCTGTGGATCTATTCATTCCCCCTTATCTCGATCTTCGTATTGAGACTCAACATAGGTATTGTTTTTTCGGGTCTTGTGCTGGCAGGAACCATGCTGGTTGCCTTTGTTCCGGGCCTTGCGGATTTTGATTATACGCTGGCCATTACACTGCGGATCATCGCCATTTATGTTCTGGTTTTTGCCCTTACCATCGTGTATGAACAGGTGCGGCTCCTCAAAGACCGCTGGGTAAAACAGCTCACCAGCGCCCTGGAATCGGAACGGGATCAGATCGCGGCAATGAAGGACAGCCTCAGAGTAGGTCTCTTTCTGCTTGACAAAGATTATGTCATTCAGCCTGCTTTTTCCCGGGCACTGGTTGATATTATGGGAACCGATGAACTTGAAGGGAAACGTTTTACCGGGCTTCTGGACTCTTCACTAAACCAGAAGGAGCGGGAAACCCTGGAAGACTATTTCGACATGGTGTTGAACCGCTCTTTTGATACGAAGATGCTCGATGAAATCAATCCTATTGCCGAATTTGAATACACCGATCTCCTGTCCTCACAGATAAAAACCCTGCGTTCAAATTTTGCCGCCGTTGACCGCGGCTATGGCGATTATCAGATTCTGGGCAACATTGAGGATATCACCGAAGCAAAGAAGCTGCAGCGGCAGGTTACCGAAGAGGAAGGCAGGCGGGAAGAGGAGATGAGGGCTCTCTTCCAGGTAATCCAGGTAGAGCCGCGGGTTTTCGGTGATTTTCTTGAGGACACGGATTATGAATTTGACAGAGTCAATACGATCCTCAAAGATCAGAAATTGTCCGGAAAAGACGCCATGGTGATGATTTACCAGTCCGTCCACGCGATCAAATCAAATGCGTTGATTCTGGGGCTTGAAAATTTCAGCGGCAAGCTTCATGAGCTGGAAAACAAAATCCGCAAACTCAGAGAGAAGGATGATGTTTCCTTTGAAGAGATTCTCCACATTACCGTAGAGCTGGAAAACATCATGCGGGAGAAGGACAAGTTCCGGGATATAATCGGAAAGATCGAAAGCTTTAGGGGCACGGGAGGCCGGCGGCAGGATCGTTTCGTGCTGATAGAAACCCTCACCAGGGCATGCGAAAAAGCTTCGGAGGCCCTGCATAAAAAGGCAAAATTCATTGTTGACGATCTGGACGGCGAGATCCTGGAACATGGCCCCCGCCGGGTGATCAAGGAGATATTGACCCAGATGGTTCGCAACTCGGTGTACCACGGCATTGAAGCGCCCGAAGACAGAAAGGCTGCAGAAAAAGAAACTGAAGGTTCCATCAGGCTTTCCATCAAGCATGTGGAAGACAAGATCACTATCAAGCTTTCCGATGACGGCAGGGGGCTGGACTTTGAAAAGATCCGCAAGAAGGCCCTTTCAACAAAGGTTTTCAAAAACGAAGAAGAGGCCGGGGATAAGTCCAGGCTTCTAAGCGCAATTTTTGCACCGGGTTTCAGCACCGCAGAGACGGCAGATCTCAATGCGGGCCGGGGCATAGGGCTTAACCTGGTGCGTGAACGGATCAGGGATCTTAAGGGTTCCATAAAAGTGCAGACCGAACCGGGGAAGGGAACCAGTTTTACAATGATTATTCCCTATGAACCGGCTCAGGATCTGCACTGATTCTGCGGGTTTTAAACGGCAGGCTAAGGTGTATAAAATGGAGAATGGCAATGGAATTTAGCGCAAGTATACAGCTCAATGACAATATGGTCCGGACTTCTTCCTCCATGAAGTTCCGTCTTACCCTTTTCTTTGGTTTTTTCTTTATAGCAATATTCGGAGTTTTCATCATTACTTCGGTACTTCAGGTCAACTCGGTTACCCGTTATATCTGTTCCCAACTGGCCATGCCCACCGTACACCGCGTGGAAGAATTGATTGGGGGAGATAATCTTGGTGATTTTCTGGAACTTACCGTGACACTGGATGATACTTCCGGTTATTATATTAAAACCCAGAAGCGGATGCTGGAGATAAAAAACGAAGTCGGGGCGCAGTATCTGTACACAATGGTCTCCGTATCCGGTACGGTTTACCGCTACATCATAGACGGAAGTTCCACTCCGGATGACGAAGAAATTTTTTCGCCCATAGGTACCGATGAGGATGTTTCCGATTATGAGGAAGCTTTCTTTACGACAATACGGACCGGAACCCCCCTGTTGGGAGGCATTGATCACACGGAACTGTGGGGAAATGTTATTTCGGCCTACGCACCCATCCGGAACCATAACGGAGAGGTGATAGGAATCATCGGCTGCGACCTTGATGCCGACCCTATCATCGAATGGATCAGGCTTCAGGTGTTCTGGCAGTTGGGGGTGGTTGCCGTGTTTATAATTGCCGGGGCAGTGGTGTATGCCGGCCTCCTGCGAAGAATCAACAGCCTTGTAATGTACGAGAAGGAAGCCTGATCGCTGTATACGCATGAAAATAGAACTTTTTACCTTTTGTGACTTTGCCCAGGAAAACGGCGGCAAACTTACCGTTGTGGGCACCTTCGACACCATCGTTTCCCGAAACTTCCCCTGCGTACATCCCCAGCTTTCCGTGGTAATCCGTGTGCGCTTCGATCTCTGGGAATTCTCAAACCACAGTTTCCGTATCGAAACCACGGATCTTGACGGGGAAATGACCATGGAAAACATCTCCGGTAATGTGGATGTCAAGGGTGTGGGGAACGCAACCGCGGTAAGCCACCTTGTGTTTACCATTACCAATCTCCGCTTCAAGCAGAACGGGGTAATAAACTTTGTCCTCTACATAGACGACAAGGAACTCTCCTCCATACCCTTGTATGTGCGGAAGGGGTGAGATTACCGCGGAAGAACCTGGTTATTACTCCGGGGCTTCTGTTTCCTTAATTGCCAACTTCCTTGAAAAATGGCTGAAGGTAAAAGTATGAGTAACCTGACGATAGCCGCTGTTGACGGAGTCCCGAAAGGTGTTTTTTTGCCCTCTCCAGTAAATGATACCTCTTTTTTCCGTAAAATCCATAAAATAGCCCGATCCTGTTCCATCCGGAATGGTATAGCGGTACAGGCTGGCATTTAAATTTTTATCAAATCTCCAGGGTTCTCTGGAGACCGTACCATTTACCGTATAGATAAAATATCCGTCTTCCTGCAGTACCAGAGAATAATCTTCACCGTCACCGGAACCTGTAAGGGTTTTCCCAAACAGATCTTCCGGGGGCAACGGTCTTTTGCCGTTGCTTCCTCCGGCGGCAAAATTTTCAAGATAGGCGTTTACCCGTTCAAACCGTGGATCGTCTTTGGGTATTGTAAGCAGTGACTTTGTACTGTTTTGTGTTATATCCACCAAGGCTACCGGCATCCAGCCTGCCGGATGAAGGAATGGTAGATAATCTTCTTTTTTTGCTTGTCTTCTGTAGTAAGCTTTTTGTCTCATTGAATCTCTGAAATAATAATCGAGTACCTTGATCCAGTCGTATAATTCCAGAGAACCAGATTCTGTATCCATGAAAAGCATTTCTATGTTACCGAGTATCTCTGTATCTACATCTTTGTTCCCCTTATTCTCGATGATTATTTTTATCCGGGTACATCTGTCTTTTTCCAGATTAAAATTCACACCCAGGGTATCTGTCAGATAGGAAGAAGTTTCATAGATTCTATCAATACGGAGGAAGAGATTTGGGTTGCATTTCCAGAGTCCCGACAGGGGTCATCGTTCTCGGCGCCTTTGCGGGAACCGCGGCTTGAGGTTTTGGAGTCCCGGCCGGAGTTTGTGTCTGAGGGCCTAAAATACAGGTCATTAAAAAAATTGTCAATGGGAGAAAACTTTACGTTCCATATCAAACTCCTTTGTATCGAGTATAAAAGTATAAATTGGAACCGGTAAAACTGTCAACAGGCCATTTTTTGTTGACAGGAATTTTACATTTATCATCGCGTTTCATGTTTAAAATAGTATTTCAACCACGATCACATGGAAAAATACAGAATTATGAACCACTACGGTGAATAAGGTGAATTGAATAAATTTTAACTTGACACTCTTTTTCCCTCTTCGCCTTCTTCGCCGTTGTGGTTATTATTCCTATCCGTCCGTGGTTATTTTGAAATCGGAATTGCTGTCCGTGGTTCTCTTAAAGAATTCATATTCTGTCTGCGCGGTGGAGAAGGATAAGGTCCGCCAGCACCAGCGCCGTCATGGCTTCGAGTACCGGGGCCGCACGGGGGGCAATGCAGATGTCATGGCGGCCCTGTACGGAAAGCTCTCTCGCTCTGCCTGAAGTATCCACGGTTTTCTGGATTTTCCCGATGGAGGCGACGGGTTTAAAGGCCGCCCTGAACAGAATCTCCTCTCCGGTGGAAATACCGCCCAGGCTTCCCCCCGCATTGTTTGCGGCGAAAGCAGAAAACTTCGTTTTCTGTTCGGTTGAATTCGCAAGGTTAGCTTCCGCATCGGCGGGCCGGGCCGTAATCGTGTCGTTGTTTTGCGAACCTGTCCGGAAAGCAGCCGCAAAGCCGCTCCCGAATTCCACGCCCTTGCAGCCGCCCAGGGAGAGGGCGGCATGGGCAAGCCCCGCGGAGACCTTATCGAAGACAGGCTCCCCCAGACCCGGCGGAAGGCCCGTAACACTGACGGTAACAATGCCCCCTGCGCTGTCGCCTGAAGCGCGCAGCGATTCTATTTTTTCCCTTAGTTCCTTGACATAATCGCTGCGGGGTACACGGAAGGGATTTTTTTCGGTTTCTTCGATATCAAAGCCCGGTTTTTCCGGGCCCGGGATATCGATGCCCGCAATGGAAGAGACCCATGAACGGATGACGGCATTTGAAGTTTTCAGGAAAACTTTTGCTACGGCGCCTGCCGCTACCCGCGCTACGGTTTCCCGCCCGGAGCTGCGGCCGCCTCCCCGGTGATCCCGCCGCCCGAATTTGGCTTCCCATGTCCAGTCCGCGTGTCCCGGGCGGTAGACTTCTCTCAATTCATCATAGTCCTGTGAATGCTGATCCCGGTTTCGTATGACGATGGCGATAGGAGTTCCCAGGCTTCGGCCCTCGAAGACGCCCGAAAGGATCTCCGGTTCGTCTCCTTCGTTCCGTCCGGTAGAGGCCCCCTCCCCCCCCGGAGGCCTCCTCCGCCTGAGTTCTGCGGCAATGTCTTCAGTCTCCAGGAGAAGCCCTGCGGGACAGCCGTCGATAAGGCAGCCTAGGGCCGGGCCGTGTGATTCACCAAAAGTCATGACTCTGAACAGAGTACCAAAACTGTTTCCGGGCATGCTTCTTCCTTTTTAGACGTGTTCGAAAACCCGGCCGGTTCTCTACAACTTTATTGTAGACAGGAGAATAATAGGATACTATGATGAACTGGACAAGCGTCTCTTGATTTGGAAATGCTTGCGTTTCATTACCTATGGAGGATTATATGCAGGGAAAAATGAAAGCGGCCATACAGACCGGACTGGGGAAGCTGGAATTCACCGAAAGGGATATCCCTCAGCCCAAGAGCGATGAAGTTCTGGTAAAACTTGAGTACGTAGGAGTCTGCGGTTCGGATCTGCACTACTATGAGAACGGACGCATCGGCAACTTTATTGTGCAGTATCCCTTTGTCTTGGGCCACGAGGCCGGAGGGGTAGTGGTGGAAACCGGTTCCGCGGTGAAGCATCTCAAGGCCGGAGACAAGGTTGCGCTGGAGCCGGGAAAAACCTGCGGACACTGCGAATTCTGCCGTAGCGGGCGCTATAATCTCTGTCCGGATGTGATCTTCTTTGCGACTCCTCCGGTAGACGGGGTTTTCTGCGAGTATGTAGCCCACGAGGCGGATCTCTGTTTCCGCCTGCCCGTTAATATGGATACCATGGAAGGAGCGTTGATCGAGCCGCTCGCTGTCGGTTTCCATGCGGCAAAAACCGGAGGTGCGGAGCTTGGGCAGACAGCGGTTGTAACAGGTTCAGGCTGCATCGGGCTTGTGTCCATGTTGGCGATGAAGGCATTGGGCGTTTCCACCGTATATGTTACCGATGTAGTTGGGAAGCGCCTGGAGAAGGCAAAGGCGCTTGGGGCAAATGTGATCATCAATTCCAAAGAAAAAGATCCGCTTGATGCGGTAAAAGATCTGACGGGCGGCAAGGGTGTCGATCTGGTCATTGAAACTACCGGCAATGAGATCGCCGCTTCCCAGGGCATCGGCTTCCTCAAGAAGGGAGGGACGCTGGTGTTTGTCGGTTACAGCCCTTCCGGACAGATGACCCTGCCCATCGGTATGGCCCTGGACAAAGAGATATGCATGAAGACGATCTTCCGTTACCGCCACATCTATCCTCTGGCCATTGACGCGGTGAGCAGCGGAAAAACCAGGGTGAAGGATATTGTTACCAACGTGTTCGATTTCAAGGATATTCAGAACGCCATGGATCAGAGTGTCCATAACAAGGCTGACATTGTAAAATCGGTCATAAAGATGGTTTAAACAGAAACTCTGTTTCTATCGCGTACGGCTGCACTAAAAGAGGAGTGAATAATGAAAACACCGGTGAATAGTAACGGATTTATTCAGATTGCGCTGGTTGTGCGTGATGTGGAAAAAGCGGCAAGGGAATGGGCCGAACTCTTCAATGTTCCGGTTCCCGAAATTCAAATCCATGACGCGGGCCCCAACACCGATATTACCTACCGTGATAAAAAGGCGGTGTACGGCATGAGGATGGCGGTAATTGATGTAAAAGACAGGGGCTTTGTCATCGAACTCAGCCAGCCCACCGGCGGAGAGAGTACCTTCCAGGAATTTCTGGACAAGCACGGCGAAGGGGTTCACCATCTGGGCTTTGAAGTGGGAGATAAACGGGATGCGATCATCGAAGAGCTTGAACAGAAAGGTTACCAGATGCGTACCATCGGCATATACCCCGGTTCAAGCTGGACCATCGTAGACAGCGAATCAAGGCTTGGGGTGAATCTCAATATTAAACCGAAGAGATAATTCGGCACTTTTCCTCTTGCGCTTTAATCTATACAGGTGTATAGTATTTATATGGCCGGAATGCTGGAACTGAGTGAAAAAATTTCTCTCCTTGCCGGGGCTGCAAAGTATGACGCTTCCTGTGCTTCTTCAGGCAGTGAGGGACGGCACGGAAAGACCGGAGAAGGAGGCTTTGGTTCCAGTTGTGCGGCGGGGGTTTGCCACTCCTGGACTGAGGACGGCAGGTGCGTCAGCCTGCTCAAGGTGCTCTTTTCCAATGTCTGCCGTTTTGACTGCGCATACTGTGTAAACCGCTCTTCCGCGGATGTTAAACGCAGCAGTTTTACCGTCCGGGAGCTGGTGGATCTGACAAGCGAATTCTATAAGCGCAATTATATCGAAGGGCTGTTCCTCTCTTCCGGAATCTTTGCCGATCCGGACATTGTGATGGAAAAACTCATTGAGGTTGCAAAGACCCTGCGTACCGAAGCCGGTTTCGGGGCTTATATCCATCTCAAGATAATTCCCGGTGCGGGGGAGCGTTTTATCAGAGAGGCGGGGGTCTGGGCGGACAGGCTCAGCGTCAACATAGAGCTTCCTACCGATAAAAGCCTGCAGTATCTGGCGCCCCAAAAGTCAGGCAGGGTGATCCTTGGGGCCATGGGGGATTTTTCGGCCCTGCACAGTCAGTTTGAAGAAGACCGCCGCACTATCCGTTTCTCCCCTTCCGGCAAAAATTCTGCTCCTGCCTTTGCCCCGGCAGGGCAGAGTACCCAGCTTATTGTCGGGGCAAGTGAGGAGGATGACAGAACCATCGTCAATCTTTCAAGTTCCCTTTACCGGAAATTCGCCCTCCGCAGGGTCTACTATTCGGCCTTTACCCCTGTCGGGAAGGAGTGCGGCATTTCCGACTCCAAGCTTCCCGATATTGCAGGTCCGCCCCTGATCCGGGAACACAGGCTCTACCAGGCGGATTGCCTGCTCCGGTTTTACCATTTTTCCGCAGGAGAAATTCTTGATAAAGATTCTGCCTTTCTTGATCCCCACATCGACCCAAAGACCGCCTGGGCTCTCAGGCATCTGGACTGGTTTCCCATAGAGATCAACCGGGCTTCCTACGAGGAACTCCTCCGGGTACCCGGTATCGGTGCAAAAAGCGCCCGCAGGATCATTGAAACCCGGCGTTCCCATCCTATAGATCTGGACGGCCTCCGCCGTCTTGGGGCCGTGATGAAACGCGCCCGTTATTTTGTCAGTGCGGGGGGCCATTTCTTTGAACGCCCGGAAGATCCGGCCCGTATCCGCAGAATCCTTGCGGATCAGGACGGGGCAGGGTTGCAGCTACCTCTCTTTGAATTTTAATGAGGAGGGAACCTTCGCCCCGTCGGGTTCGGTTGAGTGTTCATGAATGAGTTTTCAGGGCCGGTATTCTACGACGGAACTCTCGAAGGGCTTTTTTCGGTTCTGGGCAGGGCATGGAAACGGGGCAGGTCGCCTGCCGCAGTGCTCCCCCGGTACAGGCGGAATAATGTTATAGAGGACTCTCCTATGGAAGGCTCCCTCTTCGGGCCCGTGACGGATGAAGTTCCTGTAGAAGAAATGGAAGCCGGCGGGGAAAGCGGCAACATTGGAGACACGCTCTTTGAACTTTCATGTACGGCTCATGAAGCCTTTGTCTGCGGCTGGATGAGCGAGTCCCCCATAGAGACAGAGATTATACGCTATGCCTTCGGGGTGCTCTCCGCAGCCAGGGCGGCCCTTCCGGCTGCCGCCCCGTATCACTGGACGGAATCGGAGCAGGCCAGGGAAAAGGCCGAAAGAGCTTCCCGAAACCATCTCGATCCTAACGTGCGAACCGTGCTGGAAACTGCGTTCAAGGCGGGGCGGGAAATAGACCGGCTCAAGGGGCTCCTGCGTTTCACTCCCGGTGACAAAGGTGTCTATACTGCCTGCTGTTCACCGGATCATTTTGTGCTGCCCGCATTGGCGGATCATTTCTGCCGCCGCTTCGCCGGGAGTCCGTGGGCCCTCATCGACGAAAAACGGCGCCTTATCCTTCTCCGGCTTGTAGGTGAGGAGGCTTGTCTTCTGCCCCTGGATGAAGGGCAGGCCCGGCTTCATTCGCCTGAGCCTTCGCCGTATGCGGCGGCGGGCCGGGCCGGGGAAAGCGATCCTTGGGAACATCTCTGGAAGCACTACTTCAAAACCATCAACAATCCTGCACGGGAAAACCCCGGACTTCAACGCCGTTTCATGCCCCGGCGCTACTGGAAGTACCTTCCCGAAAAACAGTAGGAAAGCGCTTAACCCGGCTCAACTGAGTGTATTCAAAAATTATGATCCTGCCGGATCCTGGAACATCCTCGACTGTGTATTTTTTACTGAATAGCATAAGCGGACGGTTTTTTGTATAGTTGAGCCGATTCCAAAATCCGGTTAGTTTTGGAACGGGCTCTTGCAATTTTCCAGGACTTTAGCCTTGCGGAATTGCTTTTTTAAAGGCTGATGTTTCAAAACTGAAGTTTTGAAACAGCTTTAATCATAATTCGGAGGCATCCATGAGGTTTTTTTCCCGCAGGGGGATGTGTCTGTTCTTCCTTTTCGTCCTCTCCACGGCTCTTTTTGGGCAGGAAGGGGAGCCCCTGGTCATCACGCTGGAGGAGGCGGTACGAATGGCCCTGGATACCAGTCTAAACCTGCAAAAATCCCGGCTGGATCTCTCCGATGCCGAATACTCGTCAAAGCGTCTCTGGTCGCAGGTTTTTCCTTCCCTCAGTGCCGGCGGGAACATCAATTATGGAACCGGCCTTTTTGTTGATCCCGGCTTTGAGGCCGATGCCGCTAACTTCGACTACAGTTTCTCCGCGGGTATCTCCCTGAGTCTCAATGCGGGGATTCCCTACCGGATGAAGGGTATCAGACTTGCCTATGAGGAGGCTCTTCTCTCCTACGATGACGCATGCAGACAGCTTGAAATTCAGACGGCCAAGGCCTTCTATACTCTGATTGCGGAGCGGGAAAATGTTTCCCACAAGCAGGACGCCCTGAATCTTGCGGAACGGCAGATGGAAAAAACCAGGATCAGCTATGAAAACGGTTTTACCGGGGAACTCAGCCTTCTCAACAGCCGTCTCGCCGTGGAGGTGGCCCGTTCCGATCTGAGCGATGCCCGTTCTTCGGCTCAGCAGAATCTTGCTTCGTTTCTCGACCTTATCGGTCTTGAGCGGCAGACTGTCCATCTTGAAGGAGAGATTGAAGTACGTCCCGTGAAGGTAGACAGCGAATTCCTCATTGCGCAGTATCTTTCCAGGAGGCCGGATATTGCAGAGAAGCGGCTTGCCGTTGAATCCGCAGAGAATACCCGGAAGCAGGGCAGCATTGGGGACAGGGCGCCTTCCCTGAGGCTCTCCGCCGATTGGGGAGGAGGGGAACGCGGGGGAGAGGACGGTAAATTCAGCGATTCGGTATCGGGTTCCCTGTCGCTGAGTATCCCCATCAATCCCTGGATTCCGGGGACTACGGAAAACCAGACTCTGCGCAAGGCGGGAACCGGCGTTGAAAGGGCCCGGCTGGATCTGAAAAGCACCGAAACCAGTGCGGCGCAGGAGATCCGCACCCTGACGATGAAGCTGGAAAGTTCCCTGGAGGCCCTGGAGATCAACAGGCTCAGACTTGAAATTGCCCGGCGGAACCATGAATTATCGGAGCAGGGTTTTCAAAACGGTACGGTAGAGTCCCTGTCCCTGGAAGATGCCCGAAAGAGTCTCAACGAGGCCCGGTATTCCCTGCTTCAGAGTGAACTTTCCTATCTTACAACGGTACTGGATCTCGCTGCGGCGGTAAATATGGATTGGCGGGAGTTGATGTGGTATGAAGAGTAAAAATGGGGCTGTGGAAGCCCGTCTTGGGAGTGAATGGTGAAAAAAAAGCCGGGGATCTCCGTCGCGGTAACTGTTGTTATTGTTCTGTTGATTCTTCTCTTTGCAGGGCTCAGTGTCCGCATGGTTCTGGTCCGCAGCGCCGGTGGGGGAATTCCTCCGGCGGGAAGCCTTCAACAAGGCGCCGCCGAAGGTGAAGGACAGCCCGCACAGGGCTCAGTGCAGCGTACCATTTCTGCGGTGAGGGTGCATGAAGTCGGTTTGGGAACCATCGAGAACAGTGTGGTGCTCAATGGGGATGTGCTGGCCCGGAATCAGGTGTCCATATACCCTGCGGTCGGGGGTAAGCTTACCGAAATCAGGCTGGGCATAGGGGATATGGTATCCAGGGGGGATGTGGTTGGCATGGTCGATCCTTCCCGTCCCGGCGAGAGTTATTCCTTAAGTCCCGTCATCTCTACGGTGAATGGTACCATTCTGCAGGTAAACTACAGCGCGGGAGATACGGTAAGTACCGGAGCGGCCCTCTATGTGGCTGGGGATCTCTCTACGCTGGTGGTGGAAACCTTTGTGCCGGAACGATTTGCCAATGCCGTCCGCCGGGGGCTTTCCGCCCAGGTGAAGTTGGAGGCTCTGCCCGGCGAGATTTTTACCACCCTTGTCGATGAACTCTCCCCGGTACTCGATCCTGCAAGCAGAACTCTCAAGATACGGCTCCGCTTTACCAGGGGAGATTCACGGATAAGGGCCGGCATGTTTGCCACGATAAGCCTTGTAACCAATACCCGATCCGGTGTGCCGGTTATTCCCCGGCAGGCCCTGATCAATACCTATGGCAGATGGATCGTTTTTATTACGGATGAAGGGAACACGGCCCGCCGCCGGGAAGTGCGGCCCGGACTTGAGAATGAGGAATCGGTTGAGATTCTGGAAGGAATCGAAACCGGGGAGAGGGTTGTTGTCGCAGGCCAGAATTTTTTGAGCGACGGGGATCCTGTCAGGCTGGTTGAATGATGGACATGTTCCAAAGTTGAAGTTTTGGGACAGCCTCAGAATCTATCTTTTTACAAGGGGTAGTGTTTGAACATTTCCGGTTATTCGGTTAAACGGCCTGTTACCATCGTGGTGCTCTATGCCCTGGCCGTCGGGGTGGCCCTTACCATGGCGCCCAACCTGGCGGTGGATCTCTACCCCTCGGCAAACCCGCCGGTGCTTTCGGTGTTCACCCGTTTCCCCGGCGCAGGGCCTGCGGATGTGGAGGCCAACGTTACCGAAAGGCTGGAACGTTCGCTTGCTTCTTCCAGGGGGCTGGTCAACATGACCAGCAATTCCCAGTTTGAAGCCAGCTTCATCAATCTGGAGTTCGCCTACGGCACGGACATGGACAAGGCGGTAACCGATGCCCAGACTCTGCTCAACCGTCTGGCAAACTCCCTGCCCGATGGGACAGAGTCCCCCATAGTCCGCCGCTTTGACATGAGCGCCATGCCCATCATGCGGCTTGTTGTCCGGGGCAACTATCCGCCGGATCAGCTGCGTATCTTTGCCGAGGACGAGATCCAGGCCAACATCGAGCGGATCGACGGGGTCGCCTCCGCTGAAGTTACCGGCGGCACCACCCAGATAGTCAAGGTTGCCGTTTCCCTGAACCGTCTTGCCGCATTCAAGATCACCCTGAATGACGTTACCACTGCCCTTAAAGGCCAGAGCATCCTCTCCTCCGGGGGAAACCTTAGGCGGGGAACACGGGAATACCAGATCATGACCGAGGAACAACTTACCAGCGTGGATCAGGTAAAACGCCTCGTGGTCAAGGTTACCGATATTCCTGCGGGGCAGGGGGGAATCAGCGCAAACCGTTCCGTGGTACTCCGTCTTGAAGACATTGCCGAGGTGAGCCTTGCCTACAACGACAATGCGGCCCGCGTCTATGTGAACGGCATGAGCGGGGTCTACATTCAGGTTACCAGCGAAAGCGATTCCAACCAGGTTCAGGTAGCCGGCCGGGTTAAGGAAGCCCTGGAAGAGATCAATACGCAACTTCCCCGGGGCATTTCTCTTGAGGTGCTTTCCGATAATACCACCATGATCAGCGCCACTCTGAATCAGGTCTACTCCAATGCCATACAGGGCGCCCTGCTTGCCATGCTGATCCTCTTCATATTTCTCCGAAACATAAAGGGAACCCTCATCATAGGATTGTCGATCCCTGTTTCCATACTCCTCACGATCATGTTCATGGCGATCTTCGGTTTTACCCTCAATCTCCTTACCATGACGGGTCTCATCATGGGGCTGGGCATGACCATGGACGGCTCCATCGTAATCCTGGAGAATGTTCACACCTACCGGGAACGGGGGGCGAAGCCTGCCATTGCCGCAATTCTGGGCAGCAGGGAGATGATCCGGGCGATCTCCACATCTTCCGCTACCACCCTCTGTGTCTTCATTCCCCTTATCATCTGGAAGAACGATCTTGAACAGATGGGGCAGCTCTTCAGCGATCTGATCTTTACCGTGTGTATCTCGCTGATATGTTCCCTGGTGGTGGCGGTTACCCTGGTGCCGAGCCTCTGTGGTTCGATCCTCAAGCTGAATACCCGCAAACAGCGGCCCCTCAGGTTTGCCCTCCTACGTTTCCTTGACGACCGTTCGGAAGGTCTTTTTACCAGGCTTGATTCGGTCTACAAAAAAGGGCTGGAGTACTGTCTCTCGCACCGGGCCGTAGTGATACTGCTGGTGCTGGCTATCCTTTGTTTTTCCCTGCTCCAGTTCCAGGGTATCGGCATGAACATGTACATACGTACCAGAACAGACGACAACGTAACAATGAATGTGTCCATGCCGCAGGGCACCACCATCGAAACAACCGAGCAGATGCTTCTCGACCTTGAGGAGATTGTTAAAAAAGAAGTGCAGGGTTACATAAATCTTATCCTCACCGCCCGGCAGAGCGGAACCAATCAGGGGACCTTCCAGATCACCTTGCCCGAACCGGCTCTGCAGATCGATACCCCGGCGAGCATCCAGCAGAAACTGGCCTCCTACTTCCGGGGTCTGCCCGGAGCGCGGCTTTCCTTCCGTGCAGGCCGCGGCATGGGCAACACGTCGGCAGTGGAGATTACCGTAAGCTCACGGGATTACGCGGCGATCATGGAGAGCGCAAATGAGATCCTGGGGATCATAGTCCGGTATCTCCCGGAGGTTGAAAACGCTGCGGTGAATATTGATGAAGGGGCCCCCCAACTCCGGGTGGAGATTGACCGGGACAGGGCCAGCGCCATGGGCGTCTCTCTTGCCGCCATCGCCGCCGAGATCCGTACCGCCATGGATGGTACTACCGCTACCACCATCACCCTGGGGGAAAGGCTTGTTGATGCGGATGTGATGCTCCGGGATGAAGACCGCCGGGGACTGCCCAACCTCGATGCCGTTTTTGTCATGAGCCGCAACGGAGACCGCATTGCCCTTTCAAATCTTGCCCGGATATCCGAAAGCCGTTCTCCCTCTTCCATCCGCCGGGAAAACCGGGAACGCGTGATCCGCATCACGGGAGATCTGCCGCCGGGAATCGCCGCAACGGACATGCAGCAGCGGCTTGAGGCGACGGTAAAAGAGTACCTGGTACCCCGTGAAGGGGTAACAGTCCGTTATCTGGGGGAGGCTGCGCAGATCCGCGGCTACTACGGACGTTTCGCCTTTATCATTGCCGCGGCAGTGTTCCTGGTCTTCGGGCTCATGGCAAGCCAGTTTGAATCCTTTGTGGATCCCCTGATCATCTTCTTTTCCATTCCGCTCCTTTTGATTGGGGTGATATGGATCTACAAACTCTCAGGGCAGGCAATGTCCATGTTCAGCGTAGTAGGCATTGTCGCCCTGGTAGGTGTGGTGGTGAATAACGGAATCGTCCTTGTGGATTATACCAACACCCTGCGGGCCCGTGGTCTTAAAGTCCGGGAGGCCTGTATCGAAGCGGGACGAAACCGCCTGCGCCCCATCCTGATGACCAGCCTTACCACTATTCTGGGCATGGTTCCCATTGGCTTCTTCCCCGGCGCCGGAGCTGATACCATCCAGCCCATCGGCAAGACCTTTGTCGGCGGACTTTCCGTTTGTTCGGTCATGACCCTCTTTGTAACTCCGGTGATGTACTCGCTCCTCAATTCCAGGCATGATAAAAAAACGAATAAAAACGCCAAGGAATGATCGGTGGCTAATTCCGGGAACAGAATCGGCCATGAAACGAAGTTTCATGCTGAAAAGATAAAGATTGCCATAGTAGGCCTCGGGCGTATCGCCAGCCTTCTTGAGGATGACAGCCTTCGGGAAAAACCCGCAACCCATGCAGGAGCCGTTACCGCAAACCCGGACTGTCTCCTTGTTGCAGGCTGCGATATCGATGAAGAGCGGCGGCGGCTTTTTGCCCGGCGCTGGCAGGTTCCCGTTTATGCCGATGCGGAATCCATGCTTGCGGAACACGGACCGGAAATCCTTCATATAGCAACCCATCCGGACAGTCACCTCTTCTACTGCCGCCTTGCCGCCTCTTGCGGCGTTCCGCTTGTTGTCTGCGAGAAGCCTCTTGCAGACAACCTCAAGTCCGCCCGTTCCATTGCAGCCCTCCATCAATCCGGGAAGATCAAAATTTTAACCAACCACGAACGCCGCTATTCCGCGGACTATATCAGGATGAAGGAGATTCTCGACGGCGGCAACCTGGGCGCCCTCCTCGGCGCAAGGGCCTGCCTCTACTTCGGGAAGAACCGCCGTTTGAATGAGATGCTCTGGCACGACGGCACACACCTGGCCGACGCCCTCATGTTTCTAAGCGGAGGATTTCTCAAACATGAAAGATGCTGGGGCTCAAAACTTGGCGGCAAAACGGGAACCACCTGGCTTGTAGGCAGCATAAACAGTACCGGCGGCGGAAACTCAAAAGCTTCCGTGCCCTTTGTCATTGAACTTGGGGCTGGGAGAGATCATCTTGTTTTCGAGATGGAGTTTTCCTGCGAACGGGGCAGGCTCAGGATAGGGAACGGAATTTTTGAAGTCTGGGAGAGCGATGTAAGTCCCTATGCGGAAAAGTTCCGTTCCCTCAAAAAAACAGACGAAACTTTCCCTGGGCCCACCGGCTGCTTTGCCGGCATGACGGCCGATGCCGCAGCCTGCGTCCGGAACAGAAACCGCCGCCCCCGTTCCAGCGCCCTAGATGGCCTTGCGGCAGTAGAGTACCTCCAATCGGTTACCGGCAGAATCTGAATAGCCGTTTTCAATTCGATCACATTTTATGCTCTTGTCCATTTGGTATCCAAACATGGTTGTAACAGCGGGTTCCATAAACTGGAACAGGAGGGAAGATATAGTAACCCCCGGCGCCCCGGGTCAAATCGGCCTTTGAATTTTTCTTCTGTTTTTGCTACAGTAAACCTGCGGGATGTAGCCTAGTGGCTAAGGCACTTGCTTTGGGAGCAAGGAACCGGCAGTTCAAATCTGCCCATCCCGAATTCGTGTCTGTCTATAATGCCGCATTATGGACAGACACGAATTAGTCTTCTTCATCCCCGGGGGGGAACATGTAGAGATCGGGAAGCTTGAAAGTTCTGTCCATGGAAAAAGATGAATTGGAAAGGAGTTCACTCATCACCGGAACGCTGAAGCGGTGGCCGAGGGTCTCGAAGCCCGGCGCTTCAATTTTTACCGAGTATTCAAAGATCCTGCGAAGCCCCTGGGTCTCGGCGGACAGGGGGGCGGGCCAGAAGGTGAAAGTTCCGGCCGTATTGGAAACCATGTTGTAGGGGTTTTGCCAGTTTTCATCCTTCATGGTAACCAGTTTGCCATCCTGCCAGAGTTCCACGCTGATCCCCGACATGGGAGAAAAATTTATACCGCTAAAGAGGCGGCCTACGATAGTGGGTATGTTATAGACCGGGGTATCCGGGGCGATACCGGTGCCTATTCGGAAGGCACTGCCTTCGGTTCTGGGCCGCATAGTATGGTTCACCCGTTTGATGCCATCGTATACCAGAGTGGCAATATCAGCCTCTTTCTGCTGTTTTTCAAAGCTGTCCTGTTCTACCCGGGCAACGCCGCGGTTGGAAACGATGTACCTCGGTTCAGACCGGTTGAGCACATAGCAGATGATATCCATTCGGCACTGATCATTCAAAGAGAATTTTTCCGGATTGCCTTCTTTTTCTATCGCTTCAAAGATTTTATCTACTTCAGAAAATACAATATCTTCAGTAGTATTATGGATCTTCATTCTATATTCTCCCACCTATAACTGTAACCAATTTTTTTCATTATGCAAGACTTTATATAGTTCGGTTTTCAAGTTTAACCCAAAACCGGCCTCTGCGTCCATAAAAATTCTGATAATATGGAGGGATTTTATAAAAGATTTTACGAGTCCCGGCCTGAAGGCGCTGGAACTTTCTGCAAAGGCTTTTCCCTCATCCTGTACAAAGAGGCCGGTTTCAAAGGATACCTGTTCGGGTATATCAATGATGAGGGCTTCCGGTAGAATTTTTTTACCTGTTCCGGAAGAAAGGGCCGCCGCAAGGGCTTCTTCATACCGGGAACGCCGGGAAATATCCTGCAATAGATGATGTTTTTCCTCGGAAAAGGGAATTTTGGCGCCCAAAACATAGAGAGAGCCGTCCCTCACCCTAGCGCCCAGAGAGGCCAGCGGGTAACGCCGCTTTTCAAGCAGGCTAAAAAGGCCCTGATCGTCAAGACCGTAAAGTTCTTCGGGGGCGAGAAACTTTCCTTCAAGACCCGAAAGGAGGCTTTTTTTGATCATCGCCGTAGCGGAACGTACCGCATGATGCCAGTAAACGGTACGGTACATAAGGTATTTGGAAAAAAGGATCGATTCGATACTTGGTATGCCTCTGGAATCTATGTCCACACCCCTGTCCGGGTGAGGGTAAAGCCGGGAAAGTATAAAGTCCACATCCTGGGCGCCGTAGGGTACTCCGCAGTAACGGGCGTCCCGGTTAAGGTAATCCAGTTTGTCCGGGTCAAGAGCGCCGGAAAGCAGTTTCCGGTAAAAACCGATCTCAGCACTGCCCGCAGGAAGGGAGGTATCCACAATGGCCGCACAGATATCCGGTTCCGCTCCGGCCTTGCCGATAAGGCTCCGCAGGGGTTCGGCCCGGATGGCCTCCCCGGTGAGTTTTTCGTGGGACTTCAGCGGCAGTTCCTTGAGGGAATGGGCATAGGGGAAGTGTCCGAGATCGTGGAGAAGCCCTGCGCAGATGAAGGAGCGGGCTCCGGAAGGGCTAAGCCACTTGTCCGCCCCCCGTTCGGCAAGATATAGAAGGAGCCGCCGGGAAAGATGGTACACCCCGATGGAATGCCCCGCCCTGGTATGTGTTGCGCCCGGATATGCGCAGTATACAGGCCCCAACTGAAAGATCCGGTGAAGCCGCATGAAGGGTGCGGCGCCGGTGAGGGCCTCCATGCCGGGACTCAGGTACACATGCCCCCAGAGCACGTCCCGGATAGGCCTGCTGTAGCCTTCCCTCAGGACATCCATTACCGGACTTTTCATGTTAACCTCTATGTAGGCGGCGGAGCCGCAGAGTAAAATCGAACATAAAACGAAGTTTCATGCCAGAACCATAGCACAAAATGGCAGACGGCACTATACACGACTTTCTGTAAAAATGATTATGCACGACCTGCGGGTACATCAAGGGTCTCCGGTTAATTTTTAAATTTTGTGCTTTACAAATCCTGAAATATAGGTATAATAATCATCATTAGGTTAATATTTGAATAAAAAATCATTTTATGGTTAATTATTAACCTATTTTGGAAACAGGGTACAGGTTCCGGGGGAGAAAGTTTTGAAGCAGGCCACGCTGGCGGATATTGCCGCTTCCGCCGGGGTAAGCCCGGCAACGGTGAGCTATTACTTTTCGGGACGCAAAAAGATCTCCGCTCCTGTGGCGGAGAAGATCGCCGAAGCCGCGAAGAAACTGAACTATACCCCCCTCCATGCCGCCTTCCGGGGAGGGGCTAAAAAAATCGTCAATATGTGTGTCAGCATGGAAAATGGGGATCTCTCGGACAACATCTACTACCTGGGGCTCATGAACGGGATCATGGACTGTCTGGCGGAAGACGGGTACCAACTGATGTTCAGCCGCCTGGTCTACGGGGATGCCGAGTCCCACAGCCACTTTCTCAAAAGCATGGAAATGGCGGATGGGATCATTCTCTGCAATCCCCGGAAGGATCACCGTTTTGAGGATGAATTTCAGGAGCGGAACATCCCCTTTGTGATCCTGGGAGCCTCGGAAAAAACCGGTTCGGTTTTTTATGTTGACGTGGATATGCGGGGCATAGGGTTTCAGGGGGCGGATTTTTTTCTCGCCCGGGGGCACCGGCGGATTCTCTACCTCAATATGCCGGAGACCATGACCCAGAGCCAGCACCGTCTTGACGGTTTTCGCATGGCCTATACCCGGCACGGTCTGGTTTTTAACGAAGAGGATCACTTCTATGCCCCTGCCGGTATGGAAGAGGCCTTTGAACTGGTGAAAAGGCTCCTCGGCGAAAACCGGCGTTATACCGCGGTGGTTACCGCCAACGAGGTACTGGCCCAGGGGGTGATCCGGGCGGCCCGGAACCTCAGGATCGACATTCCCGGGAAGCTTGAAATTTTGAGCATGGGGGGGACGGTACTGGGAATCTGTACGGTTCCTTCTTTGACCATTATCGATTTTAACAGCCACCGGCACGGGTACGAGGCGGCCAAGCTGCTGCTGGAAATACTTCACCGGAAGCGGGTTACTCCCTTCCACATGATTCTGCCGGGGAGTCTGGTGGAACGGGGTTCCACCAGAGGCAAATAAGGATATCCTGCGGATTCTTGGCGATCCGCTTAATTTTTTGTTCGGAGGAATTTGTATGAAACGGATATGTATTGTAACCCTGGGCCTGCTTCTTGTGCTGTCCATGACGGCATGGGCCGGGGGCGGCAGACAGAGAAGCGCCGTCGGCGCCGGGCCTACCCTTACCTGGATGGTATCCCAGGGCTGGACCTGGCCGGGGGACGAGGCGCTCATCAAGAAATTCAAGGAAACCACGGGGATCGGCGTGGATCTCCAGGTCATTCCAGCGGCCCAGCACCACGACCTTATCAAGGCCCGGCTCAGTTCCGGGGAGGGGCCGGATCTCTTCATGGTTCAGACCAACGAATTCACGATTAAAACCGCCACCATCGATCCCGAAAAGTACCTTCTTGATATGAGCGGCGAAAGCTGGATCAACGTGATGCCCCAGAGCAGGATACCCGCGGTGTCCTACAACGGCAAGGTCTACGGCCTTATGATCTGGTACAATTCTCCGGAGTTCATCTATGTGTACAACAAGACCCTGTTTAACGAGCTGGGGATTAGCAAGGCCCCGGAGACCTTCGCCGAGATGGACGCGGCCTGCCAAAAGATCCTGGACGCGGGGATCGTTCCCATTTACGAGTACGTAGCCGACGGCTGGCACCACCAGCTCCCCTTCTTCCAGATTGGCCCCCGGTATGAGGAACGGAACCCCGGACTCTACAAGGCTCTTAACGAGAACACCCGCAAATTCACCGACGTGGCCGACTTCGAGACTGTGCTGAACCAGATCAACAGCTTTGCCCAGAAGGGGTATTACGGCAGGTACTATATGTCCAACACCGGGGCTGACCAGAACGAGGCTTTCGCCACCAGGCAGGCCGCCATGGCGGTGGCTTCTTCCGCTGCCATTTCCCAGATCCGTTCCGAGTATCCCGAATTTAAGGATGAAATGGGGATTTTCCTCCTCCGCTTCCTGGACAACAACACCTTCCCCACCAATCCTTCCGGGCCTGCGATCTTCGCCTGCGCCCAGACCAAATACCCCGATGCGGTAAAGGAATTCTTCCGCTTCTACACTCGTCCCGAAAATCTCCAGATCAAACTGGACGGTACTGCCGAATGGACCAACATTGACGTAACCGTACCGGTAAAACAGCACTGGACCAAAGAGGAGGAAGCCTTTATGGCGGGGATCACCGACCGGCAGAAAAACATCCAGGCGGTGCTCCAGACCGGAACCAAATACACCAACGATCAGTGGATGGAATTCGGCGCGGACATGGCCTCCATGTTCCTGGGGAAGATGACCGCCA
>JAITLC010000088.1 GCA_031278095.1 Treponema sp. | reverse complement strand
CGCATAACGTTCCGGCTGTATATGACGTTTTTGCAAGCCCGATAAAGGAAACCGTAGGTTTCCAGGGCTTGCAAAAATGTGGGTGGAGTGGAGCGTGGGAGGCGCAGCCGACCTAGCGTAGCGGAACCCCGAGCCGCCTACTGGCGGCGAAGCATATACAGTCCTGTTATGCGACGTTGAGCGTACTTTATTTATATTGTTTTGAATAATTTCCACTACTAATTATAAACCCTGTTTTGTTTAATGTTATTAGTACCTCATAATTACCTACACTTAATTCTATATTGTCTTTCCCATTAAAAGATTTATTATAATCTCTTATATTTAATTCAAAATAGAATGCAAGTATGAATGCGCTTTTAATTTCATATACATATTCTTCAAGAATGTTCAATTCTATTTCAAAAAGTTCTTTTTCTTGCTTTATTTTTACAATCTTTTTTACATTCGAATCATTTATAATTTTTATTTTTACATAAATATCATTTCCTGAAATTTGCCAATAAAAACTGTTATATATAGATTCGTCAAAGTAATTATATTCCTTATCAATATCACTACTTATTGCATTTATTATTTTAATATCATTTTGAAAAATAACTATTTGAAAAGAATGAACGACATTAAACCAATGATCTACATCACGAAATTCCAATAATTTTATTTCCCCTGTTTCATATTCAATAAATATTGGGCCATAACTCATTCCACTAAAGGCAATTTTTTCAGTAGTATGCGCCCCATCTTTTTTAACAAATACCGGAATATTATTGTTTATATATATATTAACATTATTATTAGTTAAGTTTATTATTTTCAGGTGTAAATAATCACTATCTAAATGTTCCCGCTCCCCTTCGGCATAGATACAAAAAAGAATATTCATCATAAATAAAATCGCATATGTTTTATTATGCACTCTTAAGCTTATCCGCATGATTATTTATTTTACAATGGTTTTCTACTCTTGCAATGGTTTTCTACTCTTGTCAATAGTTTTTTTTCTTTTTTTCAAAAATTTTAGCCCAATGTCGCATACCGCCTTATTAACGTGGTCTATTTCGGTTGATTTCACTATATGAGCGGCAAAACAGGGATGCCGGACATTCTGCCCGGAACAGAGCGTTCCGGACGGAATGTCCCGGTTATCCGCGAAGCGGTAACCGGTTTACTTTTTAATATCTTTCAGATAATACTGGTCGCTTGAGAAATACTCCCTGGTCAGTTTGACTATCAGGGGGCTTAGAACCAGAACCGTAATAATGTTGGGGAGGATTATCAAGGCATTGGTCAGATCCAGCACGGCAAGGATCGCCTCCAGCCCGAAGAAGGCCCCCAGCATGATGCTGAGGGTATAGATAACCCTGGTGTACTTGGAAATTTTTGTGTTGAAGAAAAATTCCACCAGTTTTTCGCCGTACCAGATAACCGCGATGATACTGGACAGGGCAAAAAGAAAAACGGAGATGGCAACAATAAAACCACCTACCCTGCCAAAGACTCCTTCAAAGGCCACAAAGGGCATGGTAAGGGCCTTATCGGGAGTAACTTCTTTCCAGACGCCGCTGGTCAGTACCACGAGACCGGACAGGGTACAGATGGAACCGTCAATCAGCACTTCAAAGACCCCCCAGAAGCCCTGCCGTACCGGATGATCGGTAATGGCGGCGGAGTGGGCGATGGGGGCCGATCCCATACCCGCCTCGCAGGAGTAGGTAGCCCGGGCAATGCCCATGCGTATGGCCATGGAGATTCCGGCGCCGATAAAACCTCCGGCGGCGGCGGTTCCGGTAAAGGCAGATTTGAATACCAGCGCCAGGCTGGAGGGGATATTCACGGCGTTGGCACATATCACCACCAGGGAACCCAGAATATACAATATACACATGATGGGAACCATCTTGTCGGCGGTTTTGGCAACCCGGATAAGGCCGCCCAGAACCACGGCGCCAACCAGGATCATCAGTACAAGGCTGCTGATATACTTGCTGACCCCGAGAGACTCGGCGCTTTGGACAAGAGAAATGGACTGGGTCGCGATGGAGGGGAAGTAGTATATCATGGCGACACAGGCTCCCGCCCTTGCCATGGCCTTGCCCACGCTCTTGATGGGGAAGCCCTTGGTTTCGTAGTAACCGGGGCCGCCGATGTAGTGGCCGTCGGCATTCTTTTCCCGGTAGTAGACACCCAGCACCACCTCGGAAAACTTGGTGGCCCCGCCGACTATGAAGATCAGCCACATCCAGAACAGCGCGCCGGGGCCGCCATAAGCGATGGCCGCCGGGACTCCCACGATATTGGAGGTGCCGATAGTGGAGGCCATGGCGGTGGCTGCCGCCTGGAAAGGTCTTACCGTACCCTCGCCCTTGCCTTTGTCCAGTATCTTGCCAAAGGTTTGTTTGCAGATGTACGGCAGATGCCGGATCTGAAAGAAACCAAGCCTGACGGTAAGGAAAATCCCCCCGCCCACCAGCACGACCATGAAAAGGACGCCCCAGAAGAACCCTGAAATGGCGCCGACTACCGAAAAAAACTCTTCCATAATTCAACACTCCTTGTTTTGGATATATACGGAAACCCGGCCGGTTTCCGGACATATCCATTATTAAAGGTCCGCCAGGGGTTTTACCCGTGGACGGAACCCTGATTCACTCGTTCAGGAGAGCCATAAAGAGATCCACCACCGTGGGGATAATTTCGTCGTTAAAATCGAACCGGGCGGTGTGAATGGGGGAACGTTTCTCACCGGCGCCTACCCAAAACATGGCCCCCTTGGTCCGTTTGGTGTACCAGGCAAAATCTTCGGAACCCCTGGAGGGGGCCCCCGCTTCCGCCATGGTAAAGCCAAGCCGCTGTGCCGCCCGGCGTACCTTGGCGGCGCTTTCCGGGTGGTTATACAGTACGGGAACGCTGTCACGGAAGCTGAATTCGTAGTCCAGGCCGTAGCGCTCCGCCTCCTCACGGGTTTTTTCCTCGATCTTTTGCCGCAACTCTTCCAGTTCGCTGTCAAACTGGCCGCGGATGGTCAGCATCAGGCGGCCTTCACTGGCGGACATGCCAAAGGCTTCCTTGCCCGCGTTTATCCCGATGATCGTGCAGAGCGCCAGCCCCCGGTAATGAGCGGGATCCGTCAAAGCGGGAATGCCGTCGATGATCCCCGCGATGGCGAAGCAGGGGTTCCGCCCGTCTTCGGGCTGGCTGGCGTGGGCGGGAACACCCTTCAGGCTGATGATCATGCCGGTGGAGCCGCAGCTTGCGGTACCATCCATCACGGCAATGCTGTGCGCCGGCATCCCCGGAACGTTGTGATAAGCGAAAATCTCGTCAATACCATCCCCGTCCATCAGGGGTGCACATTCCATACCCCCCTCCACCGTTTCCTCCGCGTGCTGGAATATGAAATACACGTTTTTATCCGTCCCGTACCTGTTTACCTCCAGGGCAAAACCCGCCAGACAGGCGCTGTGGCCGTCGTGACCGCATTTATGCGCCACTCCGGGGAACCGGGAGCCGTAGGGAAGCGTGATGGTCTCGTCAATGGGCAGGGCGTCAAAATCCGCCCGGAAGGCTATGTTCGGCCGGTCCTTGCCGGCATGGTAGCGGGCATAAAACCAGCGCCCCTTGTCCACGATTTCAAGGAAACTATGCCGCCGCAGAAAGTTTATTAAATGCCTTTTAGTCCAAGTCTCCCGGCAGGCCAGCTCGGGATGCTGGTGCAGTTCGTGACGCAGGGCTATGGCGAGGTCCAAATGTTTTTTCTCCACCCTTCTCCCTTTCCGCCAGGCCCGCGGAGACCTGTCTCAAGAATGTATAAATATGACGGAGACCGTGAAAACCCGCCCGGCTCCCGAATTTACCGGTTCGGGCAAAAAAACAGCCTGGAAGCGTTATCGCGCCAGGCTTTTAGCGGGAAACGGGAGTCGGACCCGCGACATCGACCTTGGCAAGGTCGCGCTCTACCACTGAGCTATTCCCGCATATTCACCAGAATTTTATACACAATAGTAAAAACTTTTTCAAGTAACTTTCGGCATTTTCCGGCAATATTAAGAAAAAAAGCGCCATAATGAGGCATGGGACGGGAATATTCGGGAACTTGAGAACCAGCCCGGAGAGTCGGGGAAGGAACTGCCGGAAAAAGCGGCGGACCGATTAGGCACTGCGTTGACATGATGGCGGGTCTTTTCAAGCGCCTCCAGGTCTTACCGTATCGTCGGCTCCGAAACCTGGAACAGAACCGCCAATTCCTGGACCCGGCAGCTGCCGTTTTCCCGCAACAGGTCCAGTATCTTCTCTCTCCGCTGCTCTTGAAGGCGGATAAGGGTTTCAACCTGCTGTTCCCTCAAATCAAGAACGCTCATTCCCCCAACTCCTCGGCGCGGCCCGGCATTCCTCCCCCATGGGGATGCGGTGGTGCCATTCGGGGACGTTTCCATAGTGGTAGTCGAGATCCTCAATTCAACGGCAAATTTTGACATCGGCCGTATACGGGTCAATTCCTGGCCCTTCTTTATGAGGAACGGGGACATCTACGCCGGCATTACCGGCAAGGGCCATGTGGTTGATTCCCTCTTGCGCTTCGGTAAAAAACGCTATGGGCCTATTAACCGGGCCAAGCCCCTGCCGGGGCGGCATCAGGACCTCCGCTATCGACTTCTCCACCGGGAAATATTCTAGTTTTTCGACCATGGCGGATGGCATCGTTAACCCCATGTTCGGCACGGTAAACCCCTTCCCCAGGGAACTGCTTAAACTGCTGTACGGAAACCTGTAAAACTACCGCCTGGTTACCGAAGGTACGGACGAGGAAATCAGCCGGGGGGTTATTCTTCCCGAAGACCGGGATACCTTTATCGGGCGGGTTGTTCGGACGTCAAAAGAACGGGGCCTCGATTAACAGACAAAGGGCGTTGGAAATGGCGGACTTTAGCTATGTTTCCCCTGTTGAACAGTGCAGGCACCGCGTCTCCTTGTTTTTTTTTGTAAAACATATATAGATGGAGTGATGGCGGCGCATGCTCTAAACAAAGAAACGGAAAGCTTTCTGTTATTTGTAATTTGCCTGGGTCTTGCATTATTTGCCGGGTGCCGGAAAGACGGCGGGCCGGAACGCGACGTCCTTTACGAAGAAACCCTCAACATAGCGGTGATGCAGGAATCCCCGTCCCTGGATCTCCACAAGAATTCCACCCTTATTGCCAGACAGATTGGGGACGGTACGATCTGGGAAAAACTTGTAACGCTCTCTTCCGCTTCCGAAGCGGTTCCCGAACTGGCGGAACGTTTTGAAACAGGCGAGGACGGAAGAAGTTTAACGTTTTACCTGAGAAGAGGAGTGCCTTTTCACGACGGCTCAACTATGGATGCGGAAGATGTGATCTCTTCCCTGAACCGCTGGATAGAGAGTTTTTCCTCAGTCCGGGAAATGGCCGGTACATCCCGTTTTGAAAAGCTTGACGATTACACGGTACGGATCAGATTTGAAAACCCGGTTTTAAGTTTTCCTGAAATAATGGCCGGTTCCGCCCAGCCTGCTGTTATTACAACTGCCGAGGCCTGTGGGGATGAGGATGAAAGGGGCTTTCTGCGCCGGTATATTGGAACGGGGCCTTTCAAATTTGCCGAATGGAAACTGAATCAGTATATACTTCTGGAGCGTTTTGATTCCTATGCGCCATACGGAGACCCGGACAAGCCTGCGGACGGCTGGGCGGTATACAAAAAGCCTGCGACAGAAAAGATCTATTTCCAAATCGTACCGCAGTCCGCTACCCGTCTTGCGGGTCTTGAAACCGGTCAGTTCCAGGCGGATTACAACCTTGTGGAAGACGATCTTCCCAGACTCAAAACAATGAAGGACGTGGAAACGGTGAGTTATCAGGCGGGTTCCATGCTTCTCATCTTCAATAAAAAACAGGGATTGGGAACAAACCTTTACTTCCGGCAGGCGATCAACGCGGCGATCAACGCGGAAGAAATACTCAAGGCATGTTTCGGGGAAGAGTATTCCCTGAGTTCTTCCTACATGGAAGATCCTGAGTCTTTCTGGTTTTCCCTTGCAGGCGCGGAACACTATAACCGCCGGGATATCGCACTGGCAAGAGAGCTTCTGAAAAAGGCGGATTACCGGGGTGAAGTTTTAAGGATACTTATTTCCAATATGGGTACCTTTGACCGGGGCGCGCTGGTACTAAAACAGCAGCTTGAAGTACTTAAAATACCGGTGGAACTTGAAATTGTTGACTGGGCCGCCATGCTGCAGTACCGAAACGATCCTTCCCGTTATGATATCTTTATTACCAACTTTGTTTCGGTTCCCTCCCCTTCACTCAAACTCTTCCTGGGGCCTTCCTATCCCGGCTGGTCGGAAGACGAGACCCTGCAGCGGCTGGTAAGGGAACTCGCCTCCGCAGAAAGCCGGGAAGAGGCAAAACAGCGCTGGGATAATCTCCAGAGCTACTGCTGGGTCTCCCTTCCGGTTATCAATGTGGGACACTTCGGCAGCACCCATGCCTGGAACCAAAAACTGGAGAATGTTATCACGTTCAAGGGACTTTACTTCTGGAATGCCGGACTGCGGAAGTAGTATCCTTTCTTAATGGTTCATCTCCCGGGCAAAAAAATCATCACCCACATCCTCTCCGTGCTGCCGGTGCTTTTTGTCGTTTCCCTGATCGTGTTCGGCATGAGTTACCTTGTGCCGGGGAACGAGGCCGCTTTGCTCCTGGGGGAAGCTTCAAGCCAGGAGGATATTGCCCTCCTGGAAAACCGGCTTCAGCTTCGTGAGGATCCTCCCCTGCTATACCTCCGCTGGCTGGGGAATATGCTCAAGGGGAATTTTGGTCTTTCCACTGCCAATTCGGTGGGGGTTTCAAGTCTCATTACCGAGCATCTTTTTCCGACTTTTTCGCTGGCGTTTTTTTCCCTGTTTATTGCTCTGGCAGTTTCCCTGCCACTAGGCATGCTGGCCGCCGGAAAGAAGGACAGCCTTGCGGACAGGGGGCTTTCTACTCTGGCTCTTTTCGGTATCAGTCTTCCCGGCTTTCTTCTGGGGCTGCTGCTCATGATGCTCTTTGCGGTTCGTCTGCGCTGGTTTCCGGTTGCCGCCTACAGGCCGCTTTCCGCAGGACTTCTGCCGCATCTCCGTTCGCTTGCCCTGCCGGCCCTTTCGCTGGGCCTGATCCACGCAGGACTTCTGATGCGTCTGATTCGCGCTTCCCTGCTGGATGAACTGGGAAAAAGTTATGTCAGTATGGCGCGGGCAAAAGGAACGGGAGAGATACGCATTCTCCTCCACCATGCTTTCCGTAACATTCTTTCTACACTGATAAGTCCCATTCTCCAGAGTTTTACCGCCATTCTCTCCGGGGCCGCGGTGATCGAATCCCTTTTCGGCATACCGGGACTCGGTTCCCTGCTGGTCGCCTCCATAGGCCGGCGGGATTTTTTGGTGATTCGCACACTTGTACTGCTGTCAGCCCTGCTCAATGTGATCCTGAACCTCATTGGGGATCTCATCATTACCAGGGTCGATCCCCGTATCCGTTTCGAGGACGACTGAAATGGAAGTATTAAAAAACCACCGCCTTCTGGCCGGAAGCCTTATTACCGTTTTCATGATCCTTACCGCCGTACTGGGGCCATTGCTGTTGAAAACTTCAGCCTATACGATCAACATAAACGAGAGGCTCATGGGACCTTCCGCCCTGCACTGGTTCGGCACCGATACTCTGGGACGGGATCTCTGCGCCCGGGTGATTCACGGAGCGGGAATCTCCCTGACCGCGGCCTTTACGACGGGCTTTATTACCGGGACACTGGGTCTGCTTCTCGGCCTTGCCGCCGGCCTCAATCGTTTTCTGGACAAAATTCTCATGCGGATCTACGACGGGGTTAAAGCCATCCCCCCGACGCTTCTGGCAATAGCCATGATGAGCCTTCTCGGGGCGGATCTGCGGAATGTGATCCTCTGCCTCTCGCTGGCATATACACCAAACATGGCGCGCCTTGTGCGGGGAGCCGCACTGGCAGTGAGGGAGGAGCCCTACATCGAAGCGATGAAGGCCCTGGGGGCAGGCAGAGGGCGTATCGTCTTTTTTCATATTGTACCGAATATCATGTCTCCGCTCATCGTGCAGCTTAGTTTTGTCTTTGCCTCTTCGATCATTACAGAAGCTTCGCTGAGTTTTCTAGGCGCAGGAGCGCCTGTTCCCCAACCGAGTTGGGGCAGTATTTTGAGTGAAGCGCGGGGGGTTATCTATCAGGCCCGATGGATGGTAATCTTTCCTGGTATGTATACCGGCCTTGCGGTGCTGGGTTTTAATCTTCTGGGAGACGGTTTACGCGATCTCCTGAATCCTGTAAAGAGTAAATAATTGAGGCTGTTCCAAAACTTCAGTTTTTGGAACGGCTTCTCTGGATTTAAGGGAAAAACCGGGGCTTTTGACCGGTTTTTCAAGGGTCTGTTCCAAAACCGTGCGCATTAGCGCACAGTCAATTGGTTTTGGAACAGGCTCAATTAACATGGGTATTTACTTGACGCAGGCCATGGCTATCCGATAGCCTTGTTTTCATGGTAAATTTTCCCCGGGATGTTATAAAATTTGAGGAAGTTTTTGCCGCTGAAGAACAATACCGGGATTATATCATGCGTGTCCGGTATTAAAGATGAGATATATGTCTGCCCTTTGCGCCACAGCAATAAATCATGGCGCGTAAGGGAGACTGCGTATGAATGCGCGGAATGTCATCATCGGGAATCAATTCTTTCCGGTACAGTTTTTTCAGGATACCCACAAGCCATTACGTTTGGAGATAAGAAGCTACAAAACCGCTTGGGCATGGTTGCGCAAACTCCGCCGGGCAATGGTTCGTCCCGGCAGGGATCGGCTGTCCGGTATAGGAGGGACAGTGAGTATTTCGTCCCTGCTTGACATTCAGGATCTTTCGGTCAGTTTTAATACGCCCAAGGGTCCTGTAAAGGCCATTGACAGGATCTCCTTTTCCCTGGAGCGGGGTGAAATGCTGGGCCTTTTGGGCAGATCGGGCGCCGGAAAAACGGTAACCGCGCAGTCAATACTGAGACTTCATGACGAGAAGCAGGTTTCCTACTCGGGAAAGGTTATCTTTGAGGGAAGGGACATGCTGAACATTTCCCGGCAGGAGATGAGAAACTACCGGGGCGGACGCATTGCCCTGATCTGCCAGGATGCCATGAGGGCGCTCAATCCGGTACTCAGCATCGGAAACCAGATTGTCGAGTCCTTGAAACTCCACCGGAAACTGAAGGGCAGGGAAGCCTCGGAAACGGCGCTGGATCTCCTCAGCAGGGTTGATATTCCCGATCCGTCAAAACGTTTCATACAGTTTCCCCATGAGCTTTCAGGCGGAATGCGGCAGCGAACCCTTATCGCCATGGCTCTCTCCTCGAATCCCCGCCTGCTCATCGCCGATGAGCCTGCTACCGCGCTGGATCTCAGCGTTCAGGCGAGGATCATGGAGCTGATTGCCAAGCTCAGGCAGGACTTGGGTATGGCGGTACTGTTCATCACCCACGACAGGGCTTTGGCTTCAAACTACTGCAACCGGACGCTGGTTCTGGAAAAAGGCCGACTTGCCGCAGAAAGGCCGAAGATTCAAATGGAAAACTTTGCCCGTGTCTCAGGCGGCTTCAAGCCGGGAAGCGGCCTGGTGCTTGAAGCGCAGGGTCTCTCCACGTATTTCAAAACCGGAAAGACACGGGGCCGCAGTTCCATCCTGCATGCGGTGGAAGGAGTCGATCTCTGCATCCGTGAAGGAGAGACCCTGGGCCTTGTGGGGGAATCCGGCTGCGGCAAGAGTACCCTCGCCCGTACCCTGGTTCGGCTCCTCAAGCCGGACAGGGGTTCCGTATTTTTTCAGGGCCGGGACATCAGCAAACTAAAGGAAACGGATCTGCGCCCCCTGCGGCGTGAGATGCAGATGGTTTTTCAGGATCCGTATTCAAGCCTTTCTCCCCATGTCAGACTGGGAGACTCCCTTGAAGAAGCCCTGAAGATCCACCGGATTGGCGAAAACAGGAAAGAAAGGCTCAATCTGGCAATCGAAGCCCTGGAACGTGCGGGCCTGGGCAGGGAATTCTATGGACGCTACCCCCGCGAATGTTCAGGCGGCCAGCTCCAGCGGCTCTGTATCGCACGGGCTCTCCTCCTCAAGTCGAAGCTGCTCATCCTGGATGAACCCGTGGCCTCCCTTGATTCATATACCCGCGATGAGATTCTCAGGCTTTTTACAGCCATTCAACGGGAAGAAGAGATGAGCGCCCTCTTTATCTCCCACGATCTGCGGGTGCTGCCTTCCGTTTCCCGCAGGGTAGCGGTGATGTACCTGGGCCGTATCGTGGAACATGCGGAACGGGATGAACTTTTCAGGCAGCCCCTCCACCCCTACACCGAAGCCCTGCTCTCGGCCATACCGGGTCAAAACAGGGAACGAATACGGCTGAACGGAGAGGCTCCCTCTCCCCTGAATCCCCCTTCAGGCTGTGTATTCCAGAGCCGCTGCCCGAAAGCCATACCCCTCTGCCGGAAAGAGGCCCCCTCCTGGACAACCGGAGGCAGCCGGGGAATAGCCTGTCATCTCCATCACTAAGAGCCTGCTGTACTATTATCGGATTCCTTACGCAGTTTGCGGTGAAAAACCAGCCGGGTTTTGAAACCGGTTCAATGGCTTTAGCATATCCCTGCACCCGTTCCGTATAAGGATTTTACGGTTCAGCAGTTCTCAGTTTAGCACGAGCGGTACAAACAGACGCTAATTGCTTCGAAAGACTTCATTTTTGCCTGAATTCTTTTCTGTTCGTATAATTGGAAGGCGGGAGGCCATACCACAGGGTTTGTCCCGGGGTTCTTCATTCGAGTGGCTCATGGTTAGCTTAAACTGAGAATAGCTGTTTACGGTCAAACGGCAGTTGATTAAAGCCCTCTGTTTCCGGTAGAATTACTCAAATTTAGGGATCAGCCTCTGCAAAGGCACTGCGCGAGAGTGGTGAAATTGGCAGACACGCCAGACTTAGGATCTGGTGCCTTTGGCTTAAGGGTTCAAATCCCTTCTCTCGCATGTACTCTACAAAATGGGGAATAACTATGGCTTTAAGCAAAGAACTTGAGCGGCTGGAAAAATCAAGCGTAAAACTTACCGTCACCGTGGAAAAGGATGATATCCGCTCCCAGTATGACGATCTGCTGAAAGATTATATCAAAAACGTTCAGATGCCCGGCTTCCGCAGGGGAAAGGTACCCCGGGCGGTGCTGATCAGAAAATTCGGCGAAGCCCTGAAGGGAGAGGCCCTGGGGCGGATCATCGAAAGATCCGTTACCGGCATCTTTGAGGATGAAGCCTTTACCAGGGAAGACCGGCCCCTGCCCTATTCTACCCCCCAGGTTCAGGATAAACCGGAACTGGATCTGGATCAGGATCTCAAATTTTCTGTTGTGTACGATGTGCTGCCCAAGGTAACGGTAGGCAGTTGGAAGGGGATTGAGGCGGAGGCGCCCGAGGCTTCCATAAGCGATGAGGATCTCAACCGGGAACTGGAAGCGCTCCGGGAACGGAACGCTATTGTGCTTGATCGTGATGATGGAGCCGCCGCAGAAAAAGGCAATATAGTTACGGTGAACTATTGTGAACGTGACGACGCAGGAAACGTTATTCCCGGTTCGGAACGGCAGGATTTTGCCTTTACCCTGGGGTCAGGTTACAATCTCTACCATTTTGATGATGAAGTTATAGGGATAAAGAAGGGGGAAACCAAGGACTTCGACAAGATATACCCCGAAGATTTCAGCGACAAAGATCTTGCCGGCAAGACCAAGAAGCTCCGGGTAACGCTTACCGCGCTCAAAGAGAAACAACTCCCCGAACTGGACGACGATCTGGCCCAGGATGTGGATGAAAAGTACAAGACTCTTGACGACCTCAAGGACAGCGTTCGGGAACGGCTCAACAGAAATCTGGAACGGCATCTTAGAAACCTGAAGATCAATGCGTTGCTGGAAAAAATAATGGAAAACACCCCCGTGGACATACCGGAATCGATGATTCGCCTTGAACTTGAAAGCCGCTGGCGGAACCTGGCCCGGCAGTTCGGGGTGGATGAGGAAACCCTCACCGCAAATATGGCAAAATCGGGCGATGGAAACGGCAAGGAAAGCATTCAGGAAGGCTGGCGTACCAACGCTGTCAGGGCTCTCCATTCCCGGCTTATTGTGGAAACCCTCATTGAGCAGGAAAAGCTTGAAGCCGGCGACGATGAAGTTGAAAAGGAATTTGAACGCATGGCGGAAGAAACGGGAAGTCCGGTAGAGGAGATCGCGAAGTACTATCAGGGTGACACCATGAAAGAATACCTGAAAGAAGACATCAAGGAGCGTAAACTTTTCGATGTTTTACTGGCGGAAAATACACTGAAGCCGGGGAAGAAAATGAATTATCTCGACTTGGTGGGTAATAATGGGTAAATTATACGTATGAATGAAAAAATGAATAGCCTTGTCCCCTATGTTATCGAACAAAGCGGTCAGGGAGAGCGTTCCTATGATATCTATTCCCGGCTCCTTAAAGACCGAATCGTCTTTATAGACGGTGAAATAAACGATATCACCGCCGATCTTGTTGTGGCCCAGCTCCTCTTTCTCGACGGACAGGATACGGAAAAAGACATTAACATCTACATCAATTCTCCGGGCGGCAACGTTACCGCCGGACTTGCAATCTACGATACGATGCAGTATGTAAAAAGTGATGTACAGACGATATGTCTCGGACAGGCGGCCAGCATGGCGGCCCTCATTCTTGTTGCCGGAGCGCCAGGAAAACGTATGGTGCTTCCGTCTTCCAGGGTACTCATACACCAGCCCTGGGGCGGCGCCCAGGGACAGGCCAGGGACATCGGTATACAGGCCAGGGAGATCATCCGTCTCAAGCGGCTTACCATTGAATATTTTGCACGCCACACAGGCAAGACATATGATGAAATTGCCCAGGACATGGAGCGGGACTTCTACATGTCGGCCCGGGATGCGGTAAGCTATGGAGCGGCAGATTCTGTCCTGGTAAGGGAGAAACATGGCAAAATTTCGTAACAACACAAACAATTTTGAGCGTATCTGCTCCTTCTGCGGCAAGAGCGCGGGAATGGCCCGGCGGCTTATTGCAGGGCCTAAGGACATATTTATCTGCGATGAGTGCGTCGAGGTCTGCCGGAAGATCCTCACCGAAGAGGATCATGAACTGGCGGCCCAGTTCACAGGCGACATTCCCACTCCCAGGGAGATCAAGACTTACCTTGACAGCTACATAATCGGTCAGGAAGCGGCAAAGAAAGCCCTCTCCGTGGCGGTGTACAATCACTACAAGCGTATTGCCAATCCTGCCCAGGAAGCGGATGACGTCGAGATTGAAAAATCAAATGTGCTTCTTATCGGCCCTACGGGAACGGGGAAAACCCTCCTGGCCAA
>JAITLC010000116.1 GCA_031278095.1 Treponema sp. | reverse complement strand
ATCGAAAAGTACTGTACCCATGGCACCGGCTGGAATCCGGGGCATGATCTCTGGAAAAGAATGCAGGAACAGCCCGCCGATGCCCGCGACGATCACCGCCGGGAAGAATTCAACAAGTGATAAAAGGCGATATTGGTCTGACAAGGCAGCATGAATACGCATCTTATATCTTTAATGCGGTATTTGGCGATCAGACGGTGTTTCAGTTCAACGGTAATGTGAGGAACTTTGGACTTATCGACAACCTGCCCGAAGGCTGTTGCGTCGAAGTCCCCGTTTTCGCGGATAAGGCCGGATTCCATCCCGTTCATGTCGGCCCTCTACCGGGGCAGCTTGCCCTGCCGGTAAATACCAGCGCCCGCTGCGAAGAGCTGGCCGTGGAAGGCTGCCTTGAGGGCGATCCCCGCAAGATATTCCACGCCTGCCTCTACGATCCCCTGACATCGGCGGTTTGTTCCATGCAGGAGATCAAGGAAATGGTCAACAGGATGTTCAAAGCTGAACGGGAGTGGCTGCCGCGGTTCAAGACCATAACGGTAGACTGACGGTTGAGGCAGGGTATTAACGGCAAAGCCTCGCGTAAACAAAATCCGGCGTACAGATATTGCCAAAAAAGACAACTTTACGGTTTTACTTGAGGCTGTTCCAAAACCGTGCGCGTTTAGCGCACAGTCAATTAGTTTTGGAACAGATTCACTTGACTAATCATTCCCATTTCATTATTATAATTGTGAAATATTTCACAGATACGGCCTCGATTTTGCTTTAGGCTGTATATAGTGTCTGTTCACAAAGCCGGTTACTTTACGGACAGATCTTGCATTTTATCGCCCAAAAGCTGCGAAAATGCGGTTTTCAAGGAAGTTTGTCCATAATGTGTCTGTATTATGGACAAACTCTATATAGAGCCATTCCCAAAACTCAGGTTTTCGGGAATGGCTTTGGAAAAAGCGGCCAAAAGTTCGCTTTTCTTCTAAATCCAAGGTTGCTTTCCCAAAAGCTGAAGTTTTGGAAAAGCCTCTATAAAAAGGCGGGTTATGACCTTAATACCGGAGCCGGCCAGAGTACGGCTTCTTCACCTTATGCGAATCATGGAAAAATTTGATCAGCCTTTGAGTTCATCCCGGATTGAGGAACTTACCGGCTGGCCCAGCCATACGATTCGGAAGGATGTTTCCTATCTTAGCGGAGAGGGGGAAACCGGGGGGACGCACGGTCATTTTGGGGGTAACTTCGGTTATGAGCCCCATCTTCTTGTTCCGGTGATACGTAGCGCCCTGGGTCTCGATAAAGAGCGAAAATTTTGTGTTGTAGGGCTGGGCCGGTTGGGATCGGCTTTTTTGAATGAAGAAATTTCCGGGAGTCTTGAACCTGAACTTTCCCCGGGAGGGGAATTTGAGCTTGCCGCGGGCTTTGACAAGAATGTGAACCGGGTGGAGATCCTGAAATCCACCGTTCCTCTCTATCCTGCCTACAAGATAGGGGAGGTAGTGAGCCGTTTCGGCATAGAGATAGCCATTCTCTGTGTGCCGGCCGCGGAAGTCCAGGCCTCTGCAGAGAAGCTTGTGGCGGCGGGAATCCGGGGGATCCTTAACTTTGCCCCGGTACCTCTTAGGCTGCCCCCGGAAATTGTAGTACGAAATGTGTTTATTCTGGATGAATTGCGGGAATTGGCGATACACATGTCTCCCCCGAGCCGTGAACGTAAGGAAATTCAAGGAGGAACTTTATGAAGCGTGTTTACAATTTTTCTCCGGGGCCTTCGGCCCTGCCTCTGACGGTGCTGGAAAAAGCGGCGGCGGAGATGTGCGATGTCAATGGTACAGGCCAGTCGGTAATGGAGATGAGCCACCGTTCAAAGGACTTCAAGCCCATCATCGAAAAGACCGAAGTCCTGCTTCGTTCCCTTATGGGTATTCCGGAGAACTACAAGGTTCTTTTCCTCCAGGGCGGAGCTTCCCTACAGTTTTCCATGGCGCCTCTAAACCTGGCCGCGGTTCCGGAGGGAGCCCCGAAGAAACGGGCCCTCTATGTGGATACGGGAATCTGGGCAAAGAAAGCCGCCGACGAGGCTTCAAAATATGTTGAGGTTTCCATCCCCGCATCTTCCAAAGACAGGGCATACACCTATATTCCCCAGGCTCCGGCCCCGGCAAGTGGAGATGCATATTACCACATCACCCTCAACAATACCATTGTGGGTACCCGCTGGCTTTCTATTCCCGATACCGGCTCCGTGCCTCTTGTGGCCGATGTTTCAAGCTGTATCCTTTCGGAAGTCCTTGACGTACGCAAATTCGGCATCCTCTATGCGGGAGCTCAGAAAAATCTGGGGCCGGCAGGGCTCACCGTGGTGATAATCCGGGAGGATCTTATTGGGCATGCTTCCCCCTGGACTCCGGCCCTGCTCCGTTATGACATTCATGCAGGTGAAGCTTCCATGTACAATACTCCGCCCTGCCATGCCATCTACATGACAGGATTGGTGCTGCAGTGGCTTGAGGATCTGGGGGGAGTTGCGGCAATTGAAAAGATCAACCGGGAGAAGGCTGAACTTTTCTACAACTATCTTGAACTTTCAAAACATTTTGTTTCCCCGGTAGAAAAAAGCAGCCGGAGCCTCATGAACATTCCCTTTGTTCCCAGGGAAACAGACGGTGAAAAACGCAAGCAAATCGAAGACCGTTTTGTAAAAGATGCGGCGGCGGCAGGATTGGTGAATCTTGCCGGGCACCGCCTGGTGGGCGGCATGAGGGCCAGCATCTACAATGCCATGCCCATTGAAGGCGTCCACTCTCTTATACAATTTATGGAGACATTTGAGAAAAGCCTGAATTAGTGTCCGGCTATAAAGTAACCGACTTTATGGACAGACTCTAATTAAAGGAGTTGGAGTTAAATTATGTTTAAGATACAAACTATGAACAAGATTTCCCCTCTGGGGCTCGATCTCTTTCCCAGGGACAAATATGAAGTTGCCAGCGAAATTCCCCATCCTGACGCCATTCTGGTACGGAGCGCAGACCTCCACACCGTTGAGATTCCCCCGTCGGTTAAGGCTATCGCCCGGGCCGGAGCAGGTTACAACAACATTCCTGTTCCCTCTTGCAGCGAGCGGGGAATTGTGGTTTTTAATACTCCCGGAGGAAATGCCAATGCGGTAAAGGAACTGGTTCTGGCATCCCTGCTCCTCTCCTCCCGGAATATTCTTGGGGGCGTGATCTGGGGGCACGGTATAGCCGCCATGGCGGATCAGGTGCCCGACCTTGTGGAAAAGGGGAAAAACCAGTTTGAAGGGCCTGAACTTTTCGGCAAAACCCTGGGGGTAGTGGGACTGGGAGCCATTGGCGCACTGGTGGCAAATGCCGCCATTGCCCTGGGTATGGAGGTTACCGGTTATGATCCTTACATCTCGGTAGACGCCGCCTGGAGCCTCTCCCACCAGGTTCAGCGGGCGGACACGCTTGAAGGCCTCCTCTCAAAAGCCGATTATGTTACCCTTCACCTTCCCCTGAACGATACTACCAGGGGGCTCCTCAATGCGGAAAAATTCCGCTTCATGAAGAAGAGCAGTAGGATCATCAATCTTGCACGGGGAGGACTCGTGAACGAGGCCGATGTTATTGCCGCACTGGAAGAGGGAAAACTCGCAGGCTATGTTACCGATTTCCCCTCGGCAGAACTTCTGGCATGCAAAAAGGCCATCTGCATCCCCCACCTGGGAGCCTCAACTCCCGAAGCGGAAGATAACTGTGCTGTCATGGCTGCCAGGCAGATCATTGATTATCTTGAAAACGGGGCGATTAAAAATTCGGTAAATTTCCCCCGCTGCAAGCTTGACATACGGAGCGGGCACCGTCTCCTTGTAGTCAACAGAAACATTCCCAACATGGTGGGGCAGATCACTACGATCCTTGCATCTTCAGACATTAACATTACCGACCTTATAAACCATCACCGGGACGAAATAGCCTATAACATCATTGATACTGAACAGACGATCCCCGAAACGGCCCTTGAGCAGATCGTTGCGGTAAACGGAATCATCAAAGTCAGAGCCATAGAACAGGAAACAACATGACAGAAGACAATAAAATGGGTTTTTTTCATCACTGCGAAACAACGGCGCCGCTTTTTGCAGGAACTCTGCTTTCACTCATTCTCTGTGCCCTTGTAAGTGTACCCGTAAACAGTATATTGAATCCTCCTGTGGACAGGGAAATTGCCGGACATGAACCGGTTCGGCCGTCCCCCTTTGCCGCGGTTTCCCCGGAGATTTTTATTGAAAAGCAGGACAGGGCCGACATTGTTCTTGCCGCATGGCAGGATTATTCAAACAGGAATCATGTGCTTGAATTTTTCAGTTCCCTCTGCGGTTCCCTGGAGACGGCCCAGGCCATACTGGTCAACGCCGAATACTTCGATATTTCTCCCAGCCTGGCCTTTGCCCTCTGCTGGGAGGAGAGTCGTTATAAATCTACCGCAATCAACCGCAAGAATAATGATCACTCCATAGACAGGGGCCTGTTTCAGCTTAACAGCCGCAGCTTCCCCAAACTCTCCGAGGAAGACATCTTCAAACCCGGAGTCAACGCCTGGTACGGCCTCGGGCATCTGCGCTGGTGCCTGGATACCGGGGGTTCGGAACTGGTGGCCCTTGCTATGTACAATGCGGGCAGCGGCCGGGTAAATTCCGGCGGCACCCCCCGGAAGACACTCGACTATGCCGTAAGAATTCTGGAAAACCGCGGCCGCATCGAAGCCTGTTTCCAGGAAGCCATGGATTTGTTCAATGTCCCGGCCCGGGAGGATGAAGAATTTATCACCACTAATGATTCACTGGCGATGAAGAATTAGTATGTCCACAGGGTCGGTTACTTTGTGGACAGGACTTACATTTGTGCATCTTTTTGTACCAAAGCGGACAGCCCCGGTTCAATTGACATTTTGAAAAAGCCTCGCATAATAGGCCCATGACTGGTTTTATGCGCCTCAAGGACAGTGAAGTTGAAGTCGATGTCAAGGCGGTTCCCGGCTCATCAAAAACCTGTTTTGCCGGAATCAAAGACGGAAGACTCCGGGTGAAAATTGCCGCCGCACCGGAGGACGGCAAGGCCAACACGGAACTCATCGCCTTTACCGCCGCGGTACTGGGCTGCGCCAAACGGGAAGTCCGTCTGCTCCGGGGAGACAAATCCCGGTTTAAAACTCTTGCCTTCCCATTGGCGTACAGGGAAACTTTTGATAAAATTCCCAAAGAATAGTGAGCTTGTTTCGAAACCCGGTTGGTTTCGGAACGGCCTCTAGTCTCAGAACCTAAAAATGATGATGAAGGAGTTTTTTATGAAGAAAACCGGCGTTATCCTCTGCCTGATGATTCTTGCAGCGGGGCCAGCCTTTGCGGCAGATCCCGCGGAAGGCTACTGGCTTTCTATTGATGACAAAACCGGGCAGGTAACGGCAGGCTGGGAAATCTATGTGAGCGGGGGCAGGCTCCAGGGAAAGATCCTTTCGGCAGTAGGCGCCAAACAGAGCGATCTTGCCGTCAAGTGCAAGGACAGTTACAAAGAATTCCCCCTCTCCGGCAAGGTGAGCCAGATGCCCATTCTGGGTACTCCCTGGATCTTCGCCCTCTCCCCGGACAAGGGGCCCGGCATATGGGTCTCAGGCTATGTTATCGATCCTTCCAAGGGCGAAGTCTACACAAGCAGGATCACATTCCATGCGGCCGACGGTAAAACATACAAAGTCGATACCCTGGAGATGCGCGGTTCAATCGGTCCCTTCGGCAAAAGCCAGTACTGGCAGAAGACCACCAGGGAACAGGCATCAGCCCTCAAGTGAAGGAAAAAATGTCTGCAAAAATTGCCATGAAGAATCCCCTGGTTGAGATTGACGGGGACGAGATGACACGGGTGCTCTGGGCTCTGGTCAAGGAAAAACTCATCACTCCCTTTGTGGATCTCAAAACGGAATACTACGATCTGGGACTGGAAAACCGGGATGCCACCAACGATGAAGTAACCGTGAAATCCGCCAGAGCCATACTCCGTCACGGAGTGGGCGTCAAATGCGCCACCATCACCAGCAATGCAGCCCGCAGAGAAGAATACAAACTGAAGGCGCTGTACCCCAGCCCTAACGCCACCATAAGGGCGATTCTCGACGGTACGGTGTTCCGCAAGCCCATAGCGGCGGCGGGAATCAGGGCTTCGGTGTCAGGCTGGAAGAAACCCATTATCATCGGCCGTCACGCATACGGGGACGTGTACAAGGCGGCGGAAATGCTTATTCCCGGTCCGGGAAAGGTGGAACTGGTTTACAGCCCTGCGGAAGGCGGCGAGGTGCGGCGAATCACCGTAGCGGACATGGAAGGTGCAGGAATTGTGCAGGGCATGCATAACCTTGATGAATCGATCCGCAGTTTTTCCCGCTCCTGTTTTCTCTATGCCCTTTCGGAAAAAATTCCCCTCTGGTTCGCAACCAAGGATACCATATCAAAAACATACGACGGCCGCTTCAAGAAGATCTTTGAAGAAGTTTACGAAAAAGAATTTAAGGAAAAATGTGAAAAGGCCGGGATCAGCTACTTCTATACGCTCATCGATGATGCGGTAGCCAGGGTGATCAAGGGTGAAGGGGGCTTCCTCTGGGCCTGCAAGAACTACGATGGAGATGTGATGAGCGACATGATTGCCAGCGCCTGCGGGAGTCTTGCCATGATGACAAGCGTGCTCTATTCACCCAGAGGCGCAGTAGAGTACGAAGCCGCCCACGGTACGGTGCAACAGCATTACTACCGCTGGCAAAAAGGTGAAAAAACAAGTACCAACCCTGTAGCTCTAATCTTCGCATGGACAGGAGCTCTGGCAAAACGAGCCGAACTCGACGGCATCCCCGAACTCGGCTCCTTTGCCCGCAGGCTTGAAAGGGCAAGCCTTGACACCATCGAAGCAGGAAAGATGACAGGCGATCTTGCCCGGCTTGCCGGCCTGGATCCTGCAAAAGCCCTTGACTCCTGGGAATTTGTGGAAGCAATCTACGAAAGAATGATGCTATAGCATCATTCTTTCGCTTGCAGTTTGCCGCAGGCAACCTGCGGCGGGAAGCGAGAAACTGCAGGACTTGTAAGAAAACCAGCCGGATTCCCGAATAAGTCTATTCTTCGGAAGATACAGGATCGGAAACATCGGGAATTGCCGGAACCGTATCTTGTTTTTTGATTAACACCACATGGGGCACAAAGGGCTTTTCCTGAACAGGCGCAGGTTTTGCCTTGGGCTTGCGTCCCCGCTTTTTGGGCGCTCCGGCCGCAGCCGATTCTGCCGCCTTGGGAGGCAGGCCGCTCTTTTTTGGGGCGGAAGAAGCCTTGACTTTGGACGCAGCCGCTTTTGCCGCAGGCTTTTCTGAAACCTTGGCCTTGGCCTTGGCTGCGGTTTTCTTTGCCGGAGCGGCTTTCTTGACCTCTTCGGCTTTCTTTATGCCCTTCACAATTTTATCCAATGCCTTGTCTTTTGAAGCTTCCAAAAGATCGTATGTGTTCTGAAGGCTAATCCAGTATTCCGGCTTAGTTCCAAAATATTTAGCAAGACGGAGAGCCACGGGGACTGAAATTTTTGCCTTGTCAATGGTGATGAGCCTTACGGCTGTCTGGGTTAATCCGATTTCCTTTGAAAGTCTATTCGGATTTGTTTGATATTCATCCATAAGTTTTTTAAGGACGAATCCGGGAGAGAGGGACGATTTCGACATGATTGCTCCTTGTGATGTTAGATACTAAATATTTATTTGAGACTGCTCCAAAATCTGATATTTTTGAACAGCTTCATTTAATAATTAAATATTTTATTTTTTTTGTCAATAGCCGGCGGATATAATGATTTGTTTTTACCAAGTAAACACTGATTTATTCAATCGTGAATAAATCAGCGTTGCTTTAATGCGGTATTTGCGCAATGAATCTGAACAACAACCGCTAAAAAACAGCAAAATGCGGAGCATTGAAACCCATAGGGTTTCATACGAGACTTGCAAGCTAACCGCAGGTTAGCAGAGAACCAACCGGGTTCTCGAATAAGTCCAATGAACAAATATACATAGGGAAACGCTGATTAGCGTCATTTAATGAAGAAAGCGGGCCTGCGAATCAGCGTTTCCCTAAATCTAAGACTGCTGTTCCAATTATGATCCTGCGCCGGATCAGCGGATTTTGGAACACCCTGTATCCTTATGCAAAGGGATTCTCGGTACGGTAGAGCATCCCCTTCGGCTGGTTGAAGGCAATGTCGGGCACGCCAAGGTAGTCGAAAAGACTGAAAAGGCTCTTGCCGTGGTGGCCGAATACAACACCGCCATGGTGGGGATAGTGTTTTGCGACAAGCACATGACGGTAGAAGCGGCCCATTTCCGGTATGGCAAAGACACCGATGCCGCCGAAAGACTTGGTCGCAACGTTGAGGATTTCACCCTGGGCAATGTAGGACTGCAGGGTTCCGTCCGGACCGCCGTGGAGGCGGAAGAAGGTGATGTTTCCCGCTTCCATGTCCCCTTCCAGGGTACCCCGGGTAAAGTCGGGAGTACCGCCATTTTCCAGGGTTCGGTTCTGGATCAACTGGAACTTGAGGGCGGTATTCTTTTCTTTCCTGAGCTTGCAAATCGGGGTGTTGCCGCAGTGGAAGCCCATAAACACATCCTGCAGACTGTAGGGATACTTCCCCTTGATCTCCGCTTCCCAAAGGTCTTTCGGGACTGAGTTATTGATGTCCAGTAGCGTTACTGCATCCTGGGAAATACAGGCGCCGATGTACTCGGAAAGGGCGCCGTAGATATCGACTTCGCAGCTTACCGGCATGCCCCGGCCGGCAAGGCGGCTATTCACATAGCAGGGAACAAAACCGAACTCCTGTGGGAAGGCGGGCCAACACTTGTCGGCAAAGGCCACATACTGCCGGGCGCCCTTGTGGGCTTCCGCCCAGTCGAGGAGGGTCAGTTCAAACTGGGCAAGCCGGGGAAGGAAGTCGGGGAAGTTGTTCCCGGCCCCCAGTTCAGCGGCCATGTCCCCGGCAACGCCGTCGATCCGCTTATCGTCTTTGTGGGAACGGAAACTGACGAGGAGGTCAAGTTCCGAATTTTCTTCAATTTCAACGCCGATATCATAGAGGCCCTTGATCGGCGCATTGCAGGCAAAGAAATCCTGGGGCCGGGGGCCAAAGGTGATGATCTTGAGACACTGAAGACCGAGAATTGCCCGCGCTACGGGAATAAAGTCACCGATCATCACGGCAATGTCCTCAGGAGTACCGACGGGGTACTCAGGGATGATTGCCTTAATCTTCCGCAGACCCAGGTTATAGGAACAGTTAAGCATACCGCAGTATGCATCCCCGCGGCCGTTGATCAGGTTTTCGCCCGTATCTTCCGCGGCGGCGGCAAACATTACAGGGCCACAGAATTTCCGGGCGATGAGAGTTTCCGGGGTTTCGGGCCCGAAATTCCCCAGGAAGACTACCAGGGCATTACAGCCCTGTTGTCTGACCTCTTCCACGGAAGCGAGCATGTCTTTTTCATTTTCGACAGTAGTCTTTGCCTCGTAGATGCTGATGCCTTTCTGACCGCAGGCGGCAGCCAGCGCGCCGCGCCGGGTCTGGGAAAGAGTGATGGGGAAGCAGTCCCTGGAAACAGCGATGAGTCCCAGTTTTACCTCAGGAATATTGTTCATGATGACCTCCAAAAAAGTAAGTAAATTGAGGCTATTCCAAAACTTCAGTTTTTGGAACAGCTTCCTTGAATTGAACTTGTTCCGAAACCAACCGGATTTTAGAACAAATTCATTATACCTCATTTGCGATGAATACAACATCCCCCAAGGTAATATAACCAGAGGCTGTTCCAAAATTCAGCTTTTGGAACAAGCTCACCACAAAAGAGAATTTACCATCACACGGATCACGCAGATATTTTCTTCGTTATCGCAGCGCAAGCCGGTGAGATCTGTGCTTGAATTTAAAATGACTCCGGGTATGAACCCCCGCCTTCCAATCAGCTGATCCTGACCGGCGCTTTTGTTTCTGCGGATCTGTAAATGCCGTCGATTACCTTCATTAAGATAAGGGCTTCTTCGGCAGTGTTGTAGGGCTGAGCCTTGCCTTCGATGTTTTCGATGAAATTGGCTGCCATACGCAGACGGCCCATGGATTCATCCTTGCCGGTCTTGACCACGGTATTCACCTGCCGGCCATACTCCTCCCGGAAAAGGAGGCAGCGGTCTACGCTGGTTTCATCGATACTATCGATTCCGAAGAGCCGTTCCACCATGCCGCCTGTTTTCTGGCCCTGAAAGGTAACCGAGACGATCTCCCGTTCGTTCATCTCCGCCCAGGAAGAACGGATCATGAGACTCTGACCGGTTTTGAAGGTAACCATGGCATGGATTGAAGACTCAACATCGGTAATACCCCCTTCCACATCGGGAAAACCGTAGGGCCCCTTGTATGCAGGATTGTCCATGAAGTCGTAGTATGCAGCGCCCAGAACATAATCGGGTTCCGGATAACCCATAAAGTACATTGCAAGATCGAACATATGGGGCAGATCGAGGCCGGGGCCCCCGCCAGAAATGGCCTTGGTGGTGAACCAGCCGCCGAAACCAGGTATACCTGTGCGGCGGATCCAGTAGGCCTGAGCCGAGTTGATCGCCCCTACCCTGCCGTTCAGGATATAGTCCATGATGGCGATGGATTCAGGACGGGCCCGGTTGTTAAGGTCAAACATGAGACACTTTCCCGCCTTTTTGGATGCTTCCAGCATCTCCGCCATTTCAGCGGCATTGAGGGCTGGGGGTTTTTCGCAAAAGACATGCTTTCCCTTTTGAAGGGCTTCGATAACGAGAGGTTTATGGAATTTGTTGGGGGTGATCACCGAGACCGCATCCAGATCCGGGGAACCGGCCAACATTTCCCCCAGAGTCTTGTAGACTGCCCTGATCTCTCTATTTTCGGCAAAGGCCTTTGCTCTGGCAATGTCCATGTCGGCCATAGCAGACACATCCGCCCCGGCCTTCCTGAAACCTTCGTAATGGTACCGGGCCATGCCGCCGGCTCCGACAATACCAACTTTTACCATTATTCGCCTCCTTTTTACATGAGAGTCCGTTTCAATTGAAACAGACTCATGATATTATGGTTTATTATATCATCATAGAAGAAAAAGTTTCTGCACTTTTTTTGATAGTGTGTTGAACTTGTTTCAAAATTTGACATTTTGGAATAACCTCTGGTATCCTGTTTAACAGGAGAAAAAATGGAAATTTCATTGCAGTTATGGTCGGTAAAAGAAGAAGTGGAGGAAAATTTTGCCCATGCCCTGGAGTTGACGGCAAAGGCAGGTTACCAGGCTATGGATGAGAATACCTATTAAGGCAATGCGGCAATGCATCCGGCGCGCAGTCCGGAGAGAAAAAATACCACAGACTATGAAGGCTGTTCCAAAACTTCAGGTTTTGGAACAGCCTCTATGCACTATATTAATATAGTTGAATCTAAGGCTGCTGTTCCAAATATATCGCCTACCGCAGTACGGGGAGCCCCTTTGCGCTGTCCCATTGCCAGACCGTGGTCCAGTTGGCGCCGCTAAACCCGGTGCCGGTCCACCAGGGCTGGTCGGGCGCGGTGTACGGCGTGGGAAGCGGACCGCCCGTTACCGAAACATCCTCGCCGTCCTCTTTGTCACTGCCTTCGTGCTGTCCATAATCTCCTCCCGAGGGAACTAAATCCGCCTTCCCATAGTTGGTTGCGCCGTTTGTTATTACCTCCCCGCCGGAGGTACTCGTGATTCGGTAGGAACAATTGTTGTAAGGACTAGTGCTTGTGCTGTCGTCTGCGCTGACGCCGCTGTTCAGGGCAACCGTGTATCTCACCGGCGCGTTGGTGGCGGCGCCCGCAATACCGCCCGCACCGATAGTAGTTTGGCCTTCTTCGTCAGCAGCTATGCCGGCCCCTGTCCCTTTTGCCGAAATGCTGCCGGTGGCGTACGCGTAGCTCACCGATCCGCCGGAGGAAGAGACAGTGCCCGCAATACCGCCCGCATACGCGCTCTTGGCGCCGCTTGTCTCCGCCGATACGCCGCCGGTGGCGTAAACGTTGCTCACCGCACCACTGGAAACACCCAAGACGCCGCCCGCATACGCGCCGCCGCCTGCCGTTGCCGATATGTCGCCGGTGGCGTAAACGTTGCTCACCGTGCCCTGCTGGGAAAGACCCAAGACGCCGCCTGCATACACGCTGCCGTCGCTGCCGCTGCCGCCGGCGCTTACGTCCACGGAGCTGGCCGCGTTGCTGACCGATGCGGTTTGGAGCGCTATGCCTGCAACGCCGCCCGCGAACACGGCGCCGCCGCCTGTTACTGTTATGTTGATCGTGCCGGCTACCTTCAGGTCATGCACCCTGCCGCCGATCCCGGCAAACAGACCGGTGAATGTACCGGTGGAGGGGTCGCTGAGGCCGGTCGTGATGTTCACCGTAACGGTGTGCCCGTTGCCGTCAAAGCCGCCCATAAACGGTATGAGGGCGCCCCCGGATACCATGCCGATGGGTGTTGTAAGGCCCGCAATGTCCGCCATGAGTTTGTAGCTTTTACTCAAGCTTTCCGCGTTCGCGCTGATGGCGTTCAGTTGATCCAGACTGCTTATCGCAATGGGTATGGTATAGGCCGCGGTCAATACATCGCTGTCGGTCATACCGTCCTTATAAGCGACGGCTTTGATGGTCGTGTCCGCCGTAATGGCGGGTTTACTTGAAGCCGAATACACCGTGCCGGCTGCCGGGGTAGGATTTGTTCCATCAATGGTATAACGGATGACCGCCCCGCCGGTGGAAGTTGACAGCGTAATTTCTGTGCCCGCATCAACCACCCCCGCCGCCGGGCTTACCGTGGGCGTAGCAACTTTGGCGGGATCGTCTCCGGACGGGCTTGTGGGATCGCCTGAATCACTATCCCCGCATGCTGCCAATGTAAAAATCGCCGCCATTACCAGAACGGCGAAACCAAAGAAAGGTCCATATTTTCCTTTCATTCTTTTCTCCTTGCAGATTTTTTATGTCCGCCGCATAAGCGGGTAACATACAATTTGCTTCGCAAGCGGGGTTTGTGGGGCTGCCGGTTACTCATAGATGATTGGAAGGCGGGGATACTGCCGTGGGGTTTGAGTCTCAGAGAGATGTAGTCTGAATCGAACAGGGGCGGGGATAAGAAATACCGCCGTTTAAAATCCCGCATAAAGGCGGCTGGTGCGTCCCTCTTTGCAGTGAAGGGACTCCCCTTTACGGGGTTTTTGTTTCTGTTTGAGAAAAATTGTCTAAAAAAGGGGGAATTTAAGGTGTTGTTAAGTAGACAAGGAGGCCACTTATTTGTATAATATGAGCCGTGAGCCGTGAGCCGTGAGCCGTGAGCCGTGAGCCGTGAGCCGTGAGCCGTGAGCCGTGAGCCGTGAGCCGTGAGCCGTGAGC
>JAITLC010000096.1 GCA_031278095.1 Treponema sp. | reverse complement strand
GTACCATTTCTCCGGCGGATTTATATACCGAAGTAAAGGAATTCTTTTCTCCGGTGGAAAGTTTGTCGATCTGAAGCATGAATATACGGCTTTCCCGTTCCAGGTAGATGCTGCCCGAGATCACAAAATCTATAAACGGCACGCTGCTTCTATTATCATTGGCCGGGGAGGAAACCAGTTCGCCAAAATCCTGAAGGTAGGAGAGGATCAGGGACTCGATAAGTTTTTTTTCATTTGGACTGATGCCTTCGGCCATCAAAGTGTCAAAACGGATACCCGGCTTATCACTTTGAGCACATACAAACAAGGGTATGAGAAAAACTGCAAAACCTATAAGGATTCGCCGCTTCATAGAATCATTATAACCGCTTTCCGTCATATTTGTAAGCCTTGCCGCAGAAGTTTTTCGTATTTTATTGTAAACCGAGCCTGTTCCAAAACTAATTGACTGTGCGCTAATGCGCACGGTTTTGGAACAGGCTCTTGGAAAAACCGGTCAAAAGCCCCGGTTTTTCCCTCAAATTCAGGGAGGCTGTTCCAAAAACAGGTTTTGGAACAGCCTCAACCATGGCGAAATTCTCTGGCAATGTCCCGCTTGACATCCCGCTCCCGTATATCGGCCCGTTTGTCAAAGAGTTTTTTTCCCTTACAGAGTCCCAATTCTACCTTGACCCGGTTTTTTTTAAAGAAAAAGGACAGGGGAATAAGCGTATACCCCTTTTCTTCCACCCGCCGTCCGATCCGTTTGATTTCTTCCCGGTGGAGGAGGAGCCGTTTTTTCCGGTCGGGATCGTGGTTGAATATTGATGAAAAGGGGTTTTCTGCAACTCTCAGGGATCGGAGCCAAATTTCCCCTTCAATAACTTCCGCCCATGCATCCGGGAACGAGATTTTTCCCTCCCGGAAGGACTTTACCTCTGTCCCGAAAAGCTCTATGCCGCACTCATAGGTATCGTCTACCGCATAATCATGCCGGGCCTTACGGTTTACCGCAATGATCTTGACGCCTTCACTCATGCCTATTCTATATCCTTGCGGGCAATGACAGGCCGGAAGCCTGTCAGGGGAGAACAGCTTTCCGGAGGGAGGGAGGCGTATCCGCCCTTGCCGTTTCTCAGGCTCCGTTCCGGAGATCCCACCGCTTTAATGGCCCCGGCCGGGGCGGAAAGACGGGAAAGCGGTGCATAGGGGTCTGCGCACCATTCCCAGATTTCAAAGTCTTCTCCGGAAGCTTCATATTCGGCTTCTTTGGGGAGACGGATCTCCCAGCCTGAAGGCAGCCTGTCTCCCGCCTCAATACTTAACCAGCGGCAGAATGCTTCCGCTGCATACCAGGAGACGGCAGTCTGCCAGGGTAAGGAAAAACTCTCTTCCCGGAAGAGGTACTCATCACTTACCAGTTCTTCGATGACCAGGGCATCCCGTCCCCCTTCGCCCCAGTGGGGATTGGCAGCAGTAAAGGCTTCCCAGGAGTCTGTCCCGGCAGGCATATCCGCAATGCTGAAGTCTTTGCCGGGAACAGGGTAAAAATTGAACCCCGCAAGCTGCAGGGCCGGGGGATCTTCTTTGGCGCCTGAAAGGGATTCTTCAGGAGGCGGAAGAGTATAGTCCTTGAAAAGTTCCGCATTTTTTTCCGGCAGCAGGGCCGCAAATGCGGAAAGGGCTTCGGGGTTTTCGGAAAGGTAATCCAGAATTTTTTCCGCTGAACGGGAAAGGCTCAAGGGGGAGGAGGAGATTCCTCCGTTATCGATCAGACAGCGGGCCCGGATAAGATCCCGGAAACTTGCCCTGGTCACGGCAAAACGGGCCGCGGCATGGAGTATCCCTTCTGCGGAAGAGTCTGAAGAAGCCGCCGCCGCAACAAATGCAGGCCCCGTCCGGTAGGCGCCCTCGGAGAGACTTAGGGGTATCTGCCAGGAGAGGGTAGGTTCCCCTCCGAATGTCCAGGCCGCATAGTCGGCTGCTGTTTCGGCAAAGGCTTCAAAGGGATCCGGGCTTGAAAGTTCCGCCGTAACCTTGATCCGCCGGGGAAAGAAGAGGGAAAACAAGAGTCTTCCGGGAATTTCCATTTCGTTTTCCCATGAATTAAAGCCCGGAAGAACCGCCTCAAAATGGCGGCGGCCCCGGCTTACAAAAACTTTGCAGGGGCTGGTATCTATATATACCCCATCCACCCGGAAGGCGGCGCCCCCGGGCTCCGATTCTACGACAACAAGGCTTCCCGGACGGTAAAGTCCGGGGAAAAGGATCAGAAAAAAGAGGATGGCAAGGATAATTACAAGGTAGAGAAACGCCAGATAGTGGCCCGGTTTGATTCCGAGTATAGGCTTAAGGCGGACTACATCGTCTTCTGACATTTTAAAATTATAAATCCTGGAAAATATAGTGTCAATTGAGCCGTTCCCAAAACTTGGAACTGCCTCGCTTGTATGAAAGAGGTCTTCATGCTAAATTTATTTCATATGGCAATGGCGCGGAGTGCGAAAGAGATCGGGTTTTTTGACCGCCTGCAGGGTATTACCGAGGCCTTTCTTACCAGGAGGCGGCGGATAAAACGGCTGCGGAAAGAGAAACAGCAGAAAAAGAATCCCGTCCTGGACTGGCTGGAAGCTTTTATATGGGCTGCCGGAGTTGTCCTGCTCATCAATCAGTATCTCTTTCAGGCGTATCAGATCCCTTCAGGTTCCATGATAGATACTCTGCTGATTGGGGATCATATCTTTGTAAACAAGCTCATCTACGGCCCGGAACTGCTTCCCGGCTTTGCCAAGCTTCCCAGTCCCATAAAGCCGAAACGGAACGATATCATCATCTTTGAAAACCCTTCATATATTTCCAGGGGGACTGCCTTTGACATTGCCCAGCGGATCATCTATATGCTTACTCTCTCCTTCGTGGATATAGACAGGGATGAATCCGGGGAGCCTAAGGCCCATTTTTTGATCAAGAGGGCAGTAGGCATGGAGGGTGATCACTTCGCCATGGAAAAGGGGAACATGAAGATTCGCTTTGCCGGGGAAGACCGTTGGGTGGATGAACGGGATTACCAGAAGGCCAGGGGCTGGAAACACCGGCTCTCCCGGCTCGTTCCCGAAGAGGTATATCCCATACTGGAAGCGGCGGGGAAACGTGCGGCCTGGCAGGATCTGGGTCTTACACCGCCGGAGCGCCTTAGGGAGGCGTCGGCGGGCCTTAACGGTATGCGCTATCCGGATTTTATTGCACTGGAACGGAGCAGGCTCCAGGTTCTCAGAAATTTTGCCCCTGAGGAAGAAAGATACCGTATGCTTTTGGCCCGTCACCGGCTTGGCTGGTATGTTCCCGAAAACCGCCTTCTGCCCCTGGGGGATAACCGGGATAATTCGAGGGACGGCCGCTACTTCGGGCCCGTGCGGATGACAAAAGTGCTGGGTCAGGGTTCAATAAAATACTGGCCCCTGAGACGCATTGGATTTATTAATTAGAGTCTGTAAAGAAGGCATTTTGCGTACCGTTTTGGTACGAAAAGATGCGCAAATGCTTATAAAAAGTTCTGTCCGTAAAAGAAACCGGTTTTGACGGACAGAAATTAATTAATTGGGAAGAAAAACGATGTTTTATAAGGGGCGGAAATACAGCTATAAAGACCAAAAGAGCCAGAGGCAAAAGATTATCTGGATCTTCCTCTGCATCGTCATAATTTTTGCGGTATACAATTCCCTTTCTTCATTCTTTTTTTCCATGAGGGTGCTGGAGAACAATACCATGCAGCCGGAATTGAAGCCCGGTGAGCGTTTTATCTTTTCTTCCTTTTCCGTGTATTCATTTTTTTCGCGTATCAATGCCCTTAAGGGAATCCCTTTCCGCCGGGGGGATATTGTTCTTGTCGATACAGGAGCCGGAGAGAAGCGGAGTGTGGTTCAGGCGCTGTTGGACGGGGTGATCCGTTTTTTTACCGCCCAGCAGATAGGATTCGGCAAGGCGGAAAATTCAGTCTATATAAAAAGAGTAATAGCTCTGCCGGGAGACGAGATTGTCATGACTAATTTTGTCATGAGGGTTAAGACAGGGGAGAGTTCCTATAGCTTTACCGAATTTGAACTTTCGGAGAGACCTTACGAGGTGACGATACCTCAAATTCCCGCTCTCTGGGATGATTCCATACCCTTTTCAAGAAACATGGATATGATAAGCCTTGGGCCGGATGAATGTTTTGTCCTTTCCGATGACAGAAGTAATACCAACGATTCCCGTACCTGGGGGCCCATTCCCCTGAGCGGAATAAGCGGCAGGGCGATCTTCCGTTACTGGCCGCTTACCCGTCTGGGTCCTCCCTGATTACATGCGCAAGCCGCCGGAAGCTCTTTGGATGCCGTGCGGCGGCTTCAGGTACAACCAGCTTCCTTACGCTCACTGCCCGGAGGGACGCATGATCTCCTCTCTCTATATCCATGTTCCCTTCTGTATTGCCAAATGCGATTACTGTGATTTTTATTCGATACCGGTAAAAGTCAAAGACGCAAGAATTGGACGCTACATTGAAAAGATTCTGCGCAGTGCGGAAGCGGAGTTGGAGCGTTTTCAGGTAGAATCAATACCGTCAATATATATCGGGGGAGGAACCCCTTCCGTGCTTGGGGCGCAGGGGATGACAGTTTTGCTGAAGGGGCTGTCCGGCATTCTTTCCCGGCGGAGTATTTCTTTTCCCCCGGAGTTTACCGTTGAGGCAAACCCCGAGTCGGCGGACAGGGATTTTCTTTCCTGCTGCCGGGACAGGGGTGTAACGAGGCTTTCCCTTGGACTGCAGAGTTTCTGCGAATCTACCCGCAGGCAGCTTGGGCGGGCAGGGGAAAGCACAGTGCTCTCCCGGTGCCTTGCCCTGGCCGCCGAGTTCTTTCCCGGAAACTTTAACGCGGATCTTATGGCAGGGCTCCCCGGTCAGGATGAAAAGGAATTGCTTTCCGGCATCGAAAAACTTCTGGAATATGCCCCTTCCCATGTTTCCCTTTACAGCCTTACTGTTGAAGAAGGGACGCCTCTGGCCCGGCGGCTTAAAGAATCTAAACTTTCCCTTCCCCCTGACGAAGAAGCTGACCGGATCTGGATAGCGGGCCGGGACGCCCTGGAAGAAGCCGGCTATGAACAGTACGAGGTTTCAAACTTTGCCCTGCCGGGTAAAAGGAGCCTCCACAATATCCGTTACTGGCGCATGGAAAACTGGCTTGGCACAGGACCTTCCGCCTCGGGAACCATTATTGATGAGGAAGCGGGTACCGGCATGCGTTACACTGTTCCTGCGGATCTGGATGAATGGCTTTTTGATGAGGGCGGTGAAACGGCTCCTGCCGGTGAATCACTCGACAGGTTTACCCTCATGAAGGAGAGTATCCTCATGGGCTTCCGCTTCATTGAAGGTCCCGATTCCTCTCTTTTCCGCCGCCGTTTTGGCCTGGATATCGAAGAGGCAATTTCCGAAACCCTCGAAAAATGGCGCGAGAGAGGTTTTGTTAAAAAAAATGCGTCAGCAATGACAGGGAAGGGTCTTCTTTTTCTTGATTCCTTTGTCATTGACGCATTTAATGAGCTTGAGTTTATTCGTGTTGAGGGGTTTAATACCCAAGAGCCCGCTCACCGGCTCGCGGGGGAATTTTAGGACGCTTAATAAGGGCATTAAACCCCGAATACAAATACCTTATAGAACGAAGATACCTGCAAGCAAGCTTGCTTAGAGCTTGCTCCCGGGTTCTTCATTGAAAGGCTGAATGCCGGGTTTTAAATTAACCACGGCTTTTCCGGATGCTCTGCTCCCCCATAGTCCCCACTGCCCGGTACACTCCACCGGGACTCGCATGGGGCGAGGTTCCCCTGGTACGGGTTTTGCATAAATTTTACTAAAAGTTCATGAAATCCCAATATTCTTAAGGCAAAATGTTCAGGATTTCTGGTATTTTTCAAAGATCCATGAGTAACGTGGATTAATACAATTTCACAGCGGAATGGAGGTTGATGACATGGAAAGTAACAACGATACTGCAAAGAAGGGATTTGTTTGGTATATCACGGTTGGTCCTGTAGCGCTGGCGGCCTTGATGTTTTCAGTCTATGTCGGACCCGGCTTCGCTTCCGGGACATTGACGGTAGCCTATCTTTTAAACAAAGGTTCCATAGGCGTATTCATAGGCCCAATAATCCTGGGTGTACTGGTTTTCTTTTGGTGCCTCCTGGCCTTCGAATTTTGCCGCGTCTACCGGCCCGCAAACTACAGGGAAAATTCCAATATGTTATACCGTAACCCAATCCTGCGTCAAATTTTGGGTTTATATGCGGATCTTGTTAACATTCTGGGGGTTGTCCTGCTTATCGCGGTTATGACCAGCGGCGCCGCAAATTTATTAAAGAGTATGTTTGGGCTCCCCATGCTGGCCGGTACCATTCTCTTTTCAGTATGTGCACTGATATTGACAATGAGGGGAATCCAACTGGTGGTTAAGGTCAGTTCCGTACTAACGGTTTGCATTATAGCCATTATTGTCTACATAGGGATCATAGGGATTGGCCCTCTTTGGGACAAAATCACTGCCTTTGCCGGGAGCAATATTCCGCCTTCCCGGTTTGGATTCTCTACCGGCAGTGCATGGGTGATAATTTTATGTTTTACCATCAGTCAGGTTTGCGGACATCCGGCTGTTATCCCCGCCTGCCTGTCCGGTCTGCGCGGACACAGGGATGTTGTTGCGGCTTCTGCCGGCGTGGCCTTGTTGACAACTATCGGCAATATAATATTCACCATGGTTTTGTCCACCGGTATGCCTCAGGTGACACAGGAACCAATCCCCATCCTGTATATACTTGAAAACGTTCTTCACGCCTCTTCCATCAGCCGTTTTCTCTATTTTGCCATTGCCCTGGCAGCCATGGTGAGTACGGGGGTGGGAATGATTTACGGAATCGAAGTACGGGTTCACAATCACTTTAAAAATTTGGTCAGGATAAAGAATGATGTTATTGTCAGATTAATTTTCAATATAGTTTTAATAACGGGCTGCGTATTTTTGAGCAAATTCGGAATCATTGCCATCATTAACAAAGGCTATGTGCTCATTACATCCTTAGCCGCCCCTCTGCTGTTTTATCTCTTCTTTGCCGTTATTCCCTGGCGTATGACACGGGATAAAAAGAATAAAACCGGTCCCTATGCGGATTTAACATAAGGCGCTCTTATGGCATTTATACACACTTCTGTTTATGTACCGGAAGCCGGAATGAATATCAATGTTGCGATGGTCTTCCCCAATGACCGCCGGTGGAATGCTGAGGCCGGAGATATTAAGGGCGTCATCACCCTGCTGCATGGATTCTACGGCTGCGGGGAAGACTGGATACGGCTTACCGCCGCGGGCCGCTATGCGTATGACACCGGATACCTGCTTATATGTCCGGGGACGGGCAATTCATTCTATCACAATATGTCCTATGGTCCGCCCTGGTATGATATTTTAACGGCATACCTGCCCAGGGAATTGCATAAAATTTTTAAAATTCCAGAAGACCGGGAAGTAAATCACATCGCGGGTCTTTCCATGGGAGGCTACGGGGCCCTGCGCATAGGCCTTTCCAACCCTGACCGCTACGCGACCATAGGAGCGTTTTCCGGCGCCCTGGACTTTGCCGCCCTGGCGGCGGCCGGCAAAATTCCCGAGGCCGGATCGTTTTTTACCGCCATCCTGGGCGAAAACCTTGCCCTGCCGGACGAGGCGAATCTGTTTAAGATAGCGCCGGAGGCGGCGGCAAAATCCCGGGCTCTGGGGCAGCGTATCTTTATTACCTGCGGAAAGCAGGATAAACCCTTATATCATGTCCATACCCAGAATCAAAATTTTCTCAATGCGGTACAAAACACCCCCCTTGATCTTACCTACCGGGAATGGGACGGCGGCCATGAATGGCAGTTCTGGGACAGAAGCCTGGCGGAGTATATAGGATTCATAGACAAAAACGATTATGGTGTTCAAAAACGCAGGGATTGGCAGTCTGATGAGCAGGGTATTAATTTTACCTGAAGGGCAGACTGATGCCGCCGTGGAAAATTTGGAGATCGTATGTTGAAAATTTTCTGTTCCGAACTAATCCTGCTGGGAAAACCAGTGTTGCAGAATGTTCAGGATTTGATGAATATCGGCTGCAATAATATCGAGCTAATGCAGGATGGCGAAGGCTGGGACGATATTGACGGTCTGTGGGAACACCTTGTCGCAGAATTACCCAAGCTGGGGATTGCTTTTACCGTACACCCCGCCGCATGGGATATTAACCTTACCAGTCCTATTAAGGAACTCCGTGATGCGGCATTTTTGCTGCATGAAAAATCCATACGTTTTGCTCACAGGATCGGAGCGTCTCAGGTGGTGCTGCATCCGGGTTTTAGCGGGTCTAAGTCTTTTGACAAAGCAAGAGCCCGCCGTATTGCCGGAGAGACAGCAGAACGGCTTGCGGCCATTGCAAAGCCCTTGGGATTACGGCTGGCTTTTGAGAATGTGGGCTACCATGGATCATCGATTTACACTGCCGGGGAATACTGCCATGCCCTTGACGGTATGGACGATACCCTGGGGTATCTGCTTGATACAGGTCATGCCCACCTAAACGGCTGGGATTCGGCCGGCATTATAGAACGCCTGAAAAACCGTCTCTACGGTATCCACATACACGACAACATGGCCGATACGGACAGTCACCTTCCAATAAACGATGGCAGCATGGATTGGAAGCGAATTTTTGCGGCTATGAGAAGCATAACGGGGGACTGTGACTTGGTACTTGAGTATGGTCCTGGAATTCCTGTGAGTAGATTACGAGAAGGTTTCTATATCCTCATAAAAGAAGTGTTAAGCCGGATAAAATAATGGCTGACATGAGCCTGTCAGATTTTTTATGTAAATGGACCGAAGCTTTCACAAAACTTCAGTTTTTGGGAACGGCTCGAAGTACTTGGATTTTTGACCGTCATCCTGCCTTCAGCGTCTATTCCCTCTGCGGACCGTTCCGGCAGCGTTCCGAAAATTCCCGGGGGGTTACATGGGAGAATTTTTTAAAAAGCCTGTAAAAATAATTATTATTCTCAATGCCGGTTTTTTTGGCAATTTCGCTTACCGGCAGATCGGTGTTCCGCAGCAGGTTGGCCGCTTTCCTCATCCGTACATCAATAATGTATTCATTGAGGGATATTCCGGTACTTTCCATAAATTTATACATTACATAACGGTTTGACATTCCCAAAAAATCGCCTATCATCTGCGACGAAAGATTCGGATTGCTGTAGTTATTCTGAATATACTCCAGAATCGCACTGACGATTTTGTTTTTCCTGGTGTCTGCGGTATGTTCCGGTTTCCCTGTGGCGAGCCGGATATATTGATTCAGCTCCCTGAAAAAGTCGTCCATAAATTCCGCATTGATGACTTTACGGTAAAGCTCATCGGATTCCTGCCCCAGGGAGCCGTTTTCGTCAGCCTGGGTTACGATCCGGATTACATTGTTTACCAGTTCCATTGTACAGATTGTACAATTGGTATACTGAAGATGAAGGAGGCTGTTTTTAATATCCTCCAGGGTGATAAGCGCTGTGGAAAGATCCTTCTTTTTTACAGCCTCAATTATTTTTTCATCCAGATCATAGGGATAATGGAGTTCTTTATTTTCGATATTTATTCTGCACCGTTTCCCGTTTATGAAGGAGTCTTCTCCAAAAATAAAACGATACTGGAGATATTCCCTGGCCTTCCGGTACAGTTCGCCAAGATTCAGTACGTTTGCGGCAGCGCCGCTATATGAAATTGATGCGGTAAGCCCCAGGCGCAGCTTGATAATGCTGCGGCAGTTTTCGATAAAGGGGAGTATCATCTTTTCTTCGGCCCCGGCGATATTTCCGGGAATACGGATAATGATTCCAAGATTTTCACGGTCTTCCGTAAAAGAAGCAAAATCGCAGCATTCGCCGGAAAAATTCTGCATAAAATTTCCCACAAGAGAGGAGAGTCCGTTGGCGCCTTCTCTTTCAAATTTGTATTTATTTTCATTAAATCTGTCTATCTTAAAGAGGAGTACAAACATCTCTCCGGAACTATCCAAAGCAAGCCAGTGGCCCGGAAGGTTTCTTCTGAACTGCCGGTACGTCTCTTCGGTATTGTCGGTAACCAGCAGAAAAAGCTGGTGCTGGGCAAATATAGGTTCATAAAAAGCGGACTGTATGAGCAGCTTCCTGTTTAGTTCCCCGGCATCCCGGTACATCTTTTGCAGGTATTCAAATTCATTCTCCATTTCCGGTCTCCCTGTGGCGCTTTCAGTTTCGGAGATGGAATTGACAAGACTCAAGACCGGTGAATAAATGCGCCGTGAAAAGGGAATGAGTATTATTATGCTGATAATGATAAACAATGAACCGAAGACGATATACTCTTTTTGAAGGGCGCTGAGATTCCGGAATACTTTATCATGGTTCTGGATTATAAACAGATAATTTTCCCGGGCGCCAAGCCGGATTGAGGAAAGAAGGTATTTTTTACCCCTGTATTTCCCGGGATGGATACCTTCGGTGTCATTTTTATGGCTGCCCAAAAAGTCCTTAATCAGGAATTCTGCTGCTTCATCATGAAGATCCACGGAATTGTTAAAGACAATATCCGTACCGTTGAACAGATAGATTGAACCGGCATAGGTAATGGATTGGCGGATAGAACTTAAAGCATCCAGGAACCAGCCCGCATTCTGGTTAACCGCAATATAGCTGTCATTTCCGCTTACCGGATCGGAAAATTGATACATGAAGTAGGAGAAGACATAGGTTTGAACTTCAAGGTTCCCCTGTTTTCTCGTTAATTCCCTGAGTATAGGCTTTAACCTGGGGATAGACGCTTGAGTTTTTATAAAAGCATCAAGATCCGCCCCCGACGGGGGATCGACATTTTTGGTGGATATCCATTCGTTTCTTTTTTGATTGTAGAGTACTATGGAATCGATTGAAGGGTTGGCGGCAATAGTTGTTTCCGTCAGATTTCTCATATAGGTAATAACATCCCGGTAGTCCAGATCCTGGCTATAGAGAAATTGCTGGGCGTTATTATGCAGATATGCCTCAAGGCATATATTCCCTATCATGGTGGTGATATAGTCGAAGCGGTAATTTATTTGGGATAACACCACGTTATTGGAAAAGGAGATGCTGTTTGAGATATTCTTTGCGGATATACTGTATGAAATAACGGAAAAGGGTATAAAAAGAACCAGGGTAAAAATCAGCATAAAGAGGATTATCCGTTTGTAGTAGGATTGCCTTGTCCGTAAGTGCTTGAGCTTTAAAACCATTGGACTTCCTCCGGCTTTCCGGATGGGAACCCCGCCTGTCCCGGCCGCGGCGGAATATTCCGGAAAGCTGTAAATCCGGCATATATGACTGCAATTTAGACAGTTTTAAAAAATTTTGCAAGCATTATATGATCCGGTATGCTGATTTTACATTCAAACCTGTCAAATTTACAGTAGAAGTATCAAAAAAACCATTTTACGATAAAACCTGTAGTTTGGAGGGCAGTCTGAACCGTAACAAAAAAAAGATCAATTGGGAGCTTTCTCTCCTGGCTCTGCCGGGGCTGTTTTTTCTGGCGGCGTTTTACTACGCCCCTCTGTTCGGCCTTGTTATCCCTTTTAAGCGCCTTGATTACTCCAGGGGAATATGGGGCAGCGAATGGGCGGGGTTTAAAAACTTCGATTTTTTCTTTAAATCCCAGGATGCGATCCGGGTAACCAGAAACACGCTGTTTTTGAATTTCCTGTTTATTGTTATTACCATGGTTCTGGCAGTTACCCTGGCCCTTCTCCTCTTTGAGCTGTCGAAAAATCAGGTAAAGGTCTACCAGACAACCATGTTTATTCCTTATTTTATTTCCTGGGTGGTGGCAAGCTATGTTCTCTATGCCCTGCTCAATCCCGTTTCGGGGCTCTGGCCCCATGCCCTGAAAGCCATGAACATGGAGTCCCCGAATATGTATACCGTTCCGCAATACTGGCCTTTAATCCTTACCGTTTCCTATGTCTGGAAAAATGCCGGTTATATGACGCTTCTTTTTTATACTGCCCTTATGGGAATCGATGCGGCCCAATTCGAGGCCGCCGCTATCGACGGAGCCAATAAAATTCAGATTACGTTTCATATTTCAATTCCCTTTCTTGTTCCCGTCATAACCCTGCTTGTAATCCTTCAAATAGGGAAAATATTTTATTCGGATTTCGGCATGTTCTATTTTCTTACCAGGGATTCAGGTCCCATTTATTCTGCTACCGATGTAATCGACACCTATGTATACCGGGCGCTGCGCGTTACCGGAGACATCAGCATGGCTTCCGCCGCCGGTCTTTACCAGTCGCTTGTGGGTTTTATTGCGGTATTCTGTACCAATCTGGCGGTCAGGCGGATAAATCCGGGCAGCGCGATTTTTTAGGAGCCGTGATGAAAAGCCATAAAACCAAAAACATGATTAATAACATCGTTATCAACGGAATATTTATTCTCATCAGCCTTTGCTGCCTGCTGCCCCTGATGCTTATCGTGGCGGCATCCCTGTCTACCGAAGCGGGGATCAATCTCAATGGATACTCACTTCTGCCGAGGGATTTTTCATTCCAGGCTTACAAGTTTATTCTGCAGAATCCGCGGCAGCTCTTCTATTCCTATGAGGTTACCATTTTTGTTACCGCCGCAGGGAGTTTTTTGAGCCTTCTCTGTACCGGCATGCTGGCCTATGTCATCGCACGGAAAGATTTTTATTTTCACCGGCTGTTTTCATTTCTTATTCTCTTTACCCTGCTTTTTTCCGGAGGCATGGTACCTTCCTATATTATTGTTACCCGTTACTATCGTCTAAAGGATACGATTCTGGCTCTGATCCTGCCGTATATTATTATTCCATGGCATGTTTTTTTAATGAAAGGTTTTTTCAACAATGTTCCCGTTTCCCTGATTGAGGCGGCGAAACTGGACGGCGCCAGGGAAGCGTCCATCTTTTTCCGTATCATCGTTCCAATTTCCAAACCGGCTTTTGCTACCATCGGCCTTTTCTGCGCCTTTACCTACTGGAATGACTGGTGGCTCTCCCTGCTCTACATCGACAGCCCGAGGCTGGTGTCGCTGCAGTTTTACCTTTACCGGATCATGAATACCATTCAGTTTCTGGCATCTTCCATGGCCTCCAGGAGCATTACCATTGATTTGGGAGATCTTCCCGGGGAGACCGCACGCATGGCCCTCTGCGTTCTGGCGGCAGGCCCCATGCTGTTTATATTCCCCTTCTTTCAAAAATACTTTATCCGGGGTCTTAGCCTGGGGGCGGTAAAAGAATGAAGGGATACCACAGGCATACATCCGTGTTATGCGGATTACCGGAACTCGAGTTCCGGGGATGGGGCATTATTGCCCGATCCTGAAAATACAGAGTAAGGAGAAAGAAATGAGAAAAATCGTGTTTGTACTGTTGGCGGTTCTGATGATCGGCCTTCCGGTATTTGCGGGAGGAAAGAGCGACAAGACTTCCGCAGGCGGCGCTCCCATTCAACTGGTTTATTATGTGGGCGGACGGGGCCCGCAGGTGGATCTTCCGGCGGTTCTGGAAGAGATTAACAAATACCTTGTGCCGAAAATCGGATGCACCCTGAAAATCATCGAAACCGATTTTGGCAACTACACCCAAAAACTCCAGATGGTCATTGCCAGCGGGGAAGAATTTGATCTCTGCTATACCGCCGACTGGATGGGAGATTTCTACGGCAATGTGAGCAAGAATGCATTTCTGGAACTGGACGATCTGATTGATCGGGAAGCGCCTCAGCTCAAGACCGATATACCGGCAAACGGATGGATGGCGGTCAAGGTGAACGGGAAGATTATGGCGGTTCCCAATCAGCAGATCTGGGCGCGATCCAATGGCTGGGCCGCAGAGCTGGCCTATATTGACCGGTACAATTTTAATGCGGCCGGTGTAAAAAAGGTTGAGGATCTGGAACCGCTTCTGGCGGCAATCAAGAAAGATCATCCCGACTGGTATCCTCTTTCGGCTCATACCGACGGGATTCTGGACTTTCTTACCTATTACATGGGGTATGATGAGCTTATCGGGCGGCATATTCCCGGAGTAATCCTCTTCACCGATGAAAATCTTAAGGCAGTCAATCAGTTTGAACTTCCGCAGGTGCAGGAGCATTACCGGCTTATGCGTTCCTGGAACCAGAAAGGATACATCCGCCCCGATGCCGCGACCGTTACGGATATCAGCGCCGACTCAAAGGCCGGCAGACTGCCCGTAGGATTTCCCGGTACCATGAAACCGGGGCAGGATGTGCAGGATACGATCAGCAACGGCGGACGCCCGATTAAAAGTTTTCCCCTGTCTTCCCCTATTCAGACTACCAGCGGTATCACCGGAACCATGACCGCCATAAGCCGGACTTCCAAACATCCCGACAAGGCTATCCAGTTCATCAATCTGATGAATTCCGATAAATATCTCTACAATCTTGTCATCAATGGTATTGAAAACAAACATTACGTCTGGATAGACAAAGATTTTATCCGTCCTATCCCGAACTGCGGCTATACCCCCAATGCCGACTGGATGTACGGCAATCAGTTCCTTGCCTATTTCAAGGAAGGGCAGAGTACCACCGACTGGGAAGAAACCATAAAGATAAATGTCAGCGCCAAGCCTTCCCCGGCTCTGGGATTTGTATTCAACCCTATCCCGGTACAGACTGAAATTGCCGGAGTGAGCGCGGTGGTTAAGGAGTATGAACTTTCTCTGGATACCGGCGCCGTAGACCCTAACAGGGTATTGCCGGAATTTCTTGCCAAACTTAAAGGCGCCGGGAGCGATATTGTAATCGCCGAACTTCAAAAGCAGCTGGACGCCCGGAAGCGAACCAGATAAACAGTGCCTGTCCACAAAGTCGTACTTTGCGGACAGAACTTGCATTTGCGCATATTTTTGTACCAAAACGGTATGCAAATTGCGTTTTTTAAGGTTGTCTGTCCGTAATGTGTCTACATCATGGACAGACTCTAAATAAGGTAAAAGGGAACGCCTAATGCAATTTGAATTTGAACCGATTGACTTTGAAGTATACATAGGCGGATGCGGAGATGCGGCGGTAGATTCAAAAAACCGCATCTTCGCGGTAAGCATCCCCTATCCGGTTACCGTTTTCAGCCAGGATGGAAAGATCCTGAACCGCTGGCCCGAAGACTGCTGCGGCTGTGCCCACGGAATCTATATAGATGAAAATGATTTTGTCTATATTGCCGATTCCGACTGGCATGTGCTTTCCAAATTTTCTCCCAACGGGGATCTCCTCATGCAGGCCGGCAATAAAGGCCGTCCTTCGTCTTCCGGCGCCGAAAACGGTAATTACAAGACCATCAAACGGGGAGCCGGGCCTTTCAATGCTCCTTCAAAGGTAACAGTATCTCTGCGGGGGGAGATCTTTGTGGCCGACGGCTACGGCAATTCCCGTGTTCACCGGTTTTCCGCCGGCGGGAAGCTCCTCGCCTCCTGGGGTGAGCCGGGGGGCGGACCGGGGCAATTCAGGCTGGTACACGGTGTCGGGGTAGATGAAAATGACAGAGTTTATGCAGCCGACCGTGAAAACAACCGGGTACAGATCTTCGACACCGAAGGCAGGATTCTTGATATCTGGAATGATATAAACCGGCCTGATGGACTCTGTGTGCGGGATGGGATAGTCTATGTATCGGAATTGGGGCACTTGGCATATAATGACAACGTCATGTATGAACCTTACGAGAATATGCCCTGGTCGCAGGTAAGGGTATTTGACACCGAAGGGCATGAGCTTACCCGTTTTGGCGGAGAAGATCCATGGAAACCGGGGAACCTCTACTCGGCCCATGGCGTAAACCTTGACCGTGAGGGGAGCCTTTACATTGCCGACTCAGGACTGCCGGCTCCTGAAACCGCAGCTCCGGGCAAAAAGAGGCATGCCCTTCAGAAATACAGACGCATTAGTTAGTGTCTGTCCATAATGTTCGCATTATTGTTCTTTTAGTGTTAACCGGAGGTAATTTTGGAAGAAACAGATCCCTGCGGGAGTTTTCATTATCTGAAGGCTCCCGATTTTTCGAATGACCTGGAATTTATTCGCCCTCTTCACATATGCGCCATAGGTGAAATTCTGGAAGACGGCCTGGTTTGTGCGGCAGTAAAGATTGAATTTTCCGCTGTCGTGGAAACAGGTCTCTTTAAGCCTTCGTATTTTCAGGTTCCCGGCCGTAAGGTCATCGGAACCTGTGTCAATGATTCCGGCAGGCGGAAAGAGGCAGGAAGGCAGGGCCGGTATCTTTTTTTGGAACTTCTTGTCAATACCCTCCCTGATTCAAATGAAGTGCGGGAAAATTCCGGCGGCTACCGTTTCACTCCGGACGGCGGTGAATGGGCCATGGAACTTCCCCTGCTTATTCCTGTCCGGCAGACAGTTACCATCTTTTGCGGAGACGGCAGAAAGATCGCTCCCTTCAACAGAATTAATGATAATCAATACGTTGAGTATGCCGACGATTTTATACAGGACGCCTATGAAGATGAAGGGCTCAGAATTCAATATAACATCTACATTCCCAACGGATATGAAAAAAAATCTCCTGAGCTTGAGAATCTTCCTTTGGTGTTTTTCCTTCACGGCGCCGGGGAGTCGGGATTTGACAACCGGTCTCCCCTCAGCTCCTACCGGCAGGCTCAGGAATACCTCCGCCCGGAAGCCCTGTCGGAACAGCCCTGTTTTCTGATGATTCCCCAGTGTCCGGTAACATCCGAACGGGACAGAGGTATGCCTGAAGAATACGGCTGGTATACTTACCGGAAGAACGGGGATAAACTCTGCACGTATCCTTCAAAAAGCCTGCATACCGCCGTTGAAGCTCTCCTTGTCAGAGTAATGCCCCGTTACAACATTGATTCTGCCAGAATATATGCAGCCGGCCATTCCATGGGGGGAGCTGGAGCGCTTGCCGCCCTTATTGACAGGCCGGGGATTTTTGCCGCGGCTCTTTCTTTTTCAGCGGCGGCAGTCTTGTCCGATGAAATGATCATTCCCTGGAAAGATAAACCGGTATTTTTTACCATGTCCGAAAGGGACGAATGGGATATAATCCGGAATAATATGCCGGCCTTAATGGATCAGCTGGAAACGCTTGGAGTACGGGTTTACCGGAGTACCGGCGGCAGCGCATGGGACGGCGCCCTCCGGGGCCCGAAAGCGGAAAAACAGGCGGAAGAAACTATTGCCTCCGCAAAAGCTGCCGGGGCTTCCAAAATTTACGCAGAGTTTATTGCCGGTTCGGTGGTGCCCCTGGAGCACTTAAGCCACAGGGCAAGTTTCTCCAATGCCGCTATCCGCCGGTGGCTCTTTCGGCAGCGCCTGGCTTCTTCTGCCGAAGCAGAGCCTCAACTTAGGTAATCGGAAAGCCTCCGGTAAGTCTGGTTGACGATGTGTTTCTTTTCTATGTCTACCTCTTCTCCCAGTTCATCGATGAGGGCTTCAAGGCTTGAGACGCTTTCGTTGAGGCTGGTGTGGAAGCCCCGTGAACAGCGGAACCAGTAGTTTCCTTCCCCGTCTGTAAAGAGGGAAATAAAACCCAGGTCCCGGCTTTCTTTTTTCCAGGGCGCAGGGTTTACCAATTTGTCCATCTGTTCCAGAATCGCGTCCAGGTCTCCGTGCGAATCAAAGTGTTCCCTCCGCGGCCAGTCCCGCTCCAGCGCGCCGTCAATGTCCAGCCTGGAAGCCAGCAGCAGTATCAGTTCCAGTTTCTCCCCTGCCAGAAGCCTGTAGCCTCCATTGACAGTAATTATGCCGCGCAGGCCCTTGTAGACAACTTCCGCAGGGATACTGTCCTTTATTGCGGAGAGTTTTTCCCATGGCAGGTTTACTTCTTTTTTGCCTTTTACCGTTTTGATCTCAAAAACCGTATCGGCAATCTTGATGTTGTTGGTAAAGTCTCTCGGTTTTTTTAACTTTTCTGCCGATCTTTTGCCGCCATCCCTCCTTGAGCCTTTGAGTCCGAAGGCGCTGAACAGCTCGGGATTTATTATTTCCAGGGTTTCCCGGGGGAGGGGGGAAACCGACATGGCGTACATTCTTGAAGTGCGGACAATTTCTCCGGCTACAATAAACTCAGGATCCATTCGGAACATTACCGAGCCGGGGTGTATGATGATCCTGTCGGCAGTAAGACTGCGGTAGGTTTCCCTGCCTTCCCTTACGCAGACAAACTGTATAAGCCCCCTGGCCACGCAGAGAAGGTAATCTTCGGTTTTGCCTCCGAATAAAACCGGTATGTTTTGTGCGGTAATAATCTCTTCGAGTTGATCCGCCACATTAAAAATTTCCGCCATGGCCCGTTCGTCAAGATAGTTTTTTTCACAGAAACGCTGCTTGTTTGCGGCGGCTGCATAGGAACGGTAGAGCTTGAGATAGGAAACAAAGTCTCCACCCGGGTCGCGGAAACTGTGATGGGCCTTGCGGGCGTCCATCTCTTCCCCCGGGGGAAGGATGTAGGGGCTCTGGGTTGACAGGAAGGCTGCGGCGATAACCGTTTCTTCAAGAACTTCAGGATAACGGAGAATTGATTCCACGATGATACGGCTCTGCCGGGGAGGCAGGGGAAACTCCGTCATGAGGCGGCCGGTACGGGAAAGAGTTCTGTCGCTTTCCAGGGCCTCAAGGAGGTTCAGGGTTTCCATTGCGGCGATAAGACCTTCCCGGCCGGGAGCCGAGATAAAATCAAATTCTTCGAAGTCGGTGAGCCCCAGATCCGCCATACGGAGCACTACTTCGGAAAGGTCGGTTCGGTAAATCTCTTCGGTGGTAAAGAGGGGCCGATTTTCAAAATCCTTGCGTGTGTAGAGACGGTAACAGTTCCCTTCCCTGGTGCGGCCGGCCCGGCCTTTGCGCTGGTTGGCCGACGCCTTTGAAATGGGGGCCTCCACAAGGCTAGAGGTAAAGGTTCTGGGATTGTACCAGTTGAGTTTTGAAAGTCCCGAATCAATGACACAGGTAATACCGTCTATGGTTACCGAAGTTTCCGCAATGTTAGTGGAAAGCACTACCTTGGTTTTGCCCGAAGGCGGTTTTTCAAAAACCCGTTCCTGTTCTTCCTTGCCGAGCCTTCCGTAGAGGGGCAGCAGATGGAGGCCCGGCCCTGCGGAACTAAAAACGAGCCGATTCATGCAGTCCTTGATCATCTTCTCGCCGGAAAGGAAGATCAGTATGTCTCCTTCCCTTTTTTCTCCGGTAAAACGTTCCACGATGGCGGCGATCTTGTCGATGATCGCCTCCTCCGCGGAGCGGCCTGTTCCGGAACCGGGTTTGGCAGGAAACTTTGTTTGCTGTCCGGTTGAATTTTTAAGGTTAGCGCTCTGAATGATCGCCGGATCGTAGATCAGGGTAACCGGGTAGGTAACCGCATCAATCTTTACTACAGGGCATTCCCCGAAGTATTCGGAAAAAACCTCCGCATTGATAGTGGCGCTGGAGATGATCACCTTGAAGTCTTTTCTGGTTTCCAGCACCCGTTTCAGGAGCCCCAGAATAAAGTCGATGTTGAGACTCCGTTCGTGGGCCTCGTCCACCACGATAAGGCTGTACTTTGAAAGCCATGGATCCAGTTTCATCTCCTGAAGGAGGATTCCGTCGGTCATGATCTTTATCCTGGTACCGGCGTTGGTTCTGTCCTCAAAACGCATCTTGTAACCTACGGGGGAACCTGTGTCTCCGGGGACGGAATTTCCCACCTGGCGGGCAATAAATTCGCTTACAGAAACAGCAGCAATTCTGCGGGGCTGGGTAACGCCAATGATCCCGTTTTTTGAATAACCTGCCTCCAAAAGGATGACCGGGAGCTGGGTGGTCTTTCCCGAACCGGTGGGACTTTCCACCACCAGCACCTGGTTCTCCTCCAGTGCCCGGAGGATAATGTCTTTATGTCTATAGACAGGTAAATCGGAATAATTCATCTTTTCATTATAGGCCGCAGAAGGATCAATGAATAGTGGACTTATTCGATAATCCGGTATTCTCTCATAAGCCTAATGAGCAAATACACAGGGAAACACCGATTGGCGTCATTTAATCAGTGTTTCCCTAATGTCTGTCTGTAAAGCCGGTTACTTTACGGACAGAATATAGCGGACTTTTGCTATCTTTTCTTTTTTTGCGTTTTGATCTATAATTAAACGAAGTTGTTCCAAAATCCGGCGATCCGGCAGGATCATAATTTTAGAACAAGCTCAAACGTATTGAATTCTTTTGGAGGATATATGGTCAGGAAACAGAATGTGTACTTCTTCGGTGAAGGAAAAGCCGAAGGGGATGCGAAGATGAAAGATATTTTAGGCGGAAAGGGCGCCAATCTGGCGGAAATGACCAATTTGGGAATTCCCGTCCCTCCGGGTTTTACGATTTCCACGGAAATGTGTGCCGCGTACTATGAAAACGGACGGAAATTCCCGAAAAGTCTCCGGCAGGAAGTTGAAAATTACCTCAAAAAACTGGAAAAGGTGATGGGAAAGAAATTGGGAGATCCCGAAGATCCCCTGCTGGTATCGGTTCGTTCAGGCGCTCCGGTTTCCATGCCCGGAATGATGGATACGATCCTCAATCTGGGAATGAATGACAGGGCGGTTCAGGGGCTTGCCCGGAAAACGAAAAACCTGCGTTTTGCCTGGGATGCCTACCGCCGTTTTATCCAAATGTACGGCGACGTGGTAATGGGAGTTCCCCATAAGGATTTTGAAGAAGCTATTTCGGCGATGAAGAGATCCAGAAACATCAAGCTTGACACGGATCTGGATGCCGGGGATTTGGCGGCGCTCGTCGATGAGTACAAGAAAATTGTCGAGAAAACGGCAAAGAAGGATTTCCCCCAGGAGCCCCTGGAACAACTCTGGGGCGCCATTGAAGCGGTATTCAGTTCCTGGATGAACGAAAGGGCGATCCGCTACCGGCAGATCAACGAAATTCGCAATGTCCGGGGGACAGGGGTAAACGTGCAGTCCATGGTCTTCGGTAACTTCGGCAGCGATTCGGGAACCGGGGTCTGTTTCAGCCGGGATCCTTCCACGGGGAAGAACGAATTCTACGGCGAATACCTTATGAATGCCCAGGGTGAAGATGTAGTAGCCGGTATCCGTACTCCGGAAAAAATTTCCACCCTGGAAAAGACCAACAAGAAAGTTTACGATCAGCTTATCGCCATCAAGAATAGGCTTGAAAAACATTTCCGGGATATGCAGGATATGGAATTTACCATCCAGCAGGGGAAGCTTTATATTCTCCAGACCAGGAATGGAAAACGTACCGGGACTGCGGCGGTAAAGTGCGCGGTAGACATGGTAGCGGAAAAGCTCATCAACAGGAATACTGCCGTGCTGCGGGTAAGCCCGGCTCTGCTGGATCAGCTTCTCCACCCCATGATAGATGTCGATGCCCTTAAAACCGCAGTATCCATGACCAAGGGACTCAATGCTTCTCCGGGAGCCGCCTGCGGGCAGATCGTGTTCGATGCCTGGGATGCGGAAAAGTGGCACGCCCTGGGCAAGAAAGTGCTTCTGGTGCGCAAAGATACCAGCCCCGAAGACATTGGCGGCATGGTTGCTTCCCAGGGCATTCTCACTTCCACCGGCGGCATGACCAGCCATGCGGCGGTAGTAGCCCGCGGTATGGGTACCCCCTGTGTGGCCGGCGCAAAAGAAGTGGCGGTACAGGGCAAGACCATGGTGATTGGAAACAAGACCTTTCAGGAAGGGGACTGGATCACCATTGACGGTTCCACCGGAGACGTGTACGAAGGCAAACTGCCCCTCGTTACGCCCGATATTTCCAAAGACATGAGCGCCTTCCTCTCCTGGTGCGACGAGATCCGTTCTTCCGCACGGAGAAAAATCGTACACGGCAAGATCCTCAAGGGCTTTGAAGTCCGTACAAACGCAGATCAGCCGGAAGACGCCCGCAGGGCCTTTGCCTTCGGCGCCCAGGGAGTAGGGCTCTGCCGTACCGAGCACATGTTCTTTGACAAGGCAAAGCTGATTCATTTCCGGGCCATGATTGTGGCCGATACTCTGGAAAAGCGGAAGGCCGCCCTTAAAGAGATCCTTCCCCTGCAGCAGAAAGACTTTTTTGGAATATTCAAGGCAATGGAAGGCCGCCCGGTTACGATCCGGCTTCTCGATCCGCCGCTCCATGAATTTGTTCCAAAGACAGAGGAAGAAACCAGGGAACTGGCCGACTTCCTCAAGGTTGATGTTGCAAGTCTTCAGCCCAAAATCGACAGGCTTCATGAACAGAACCCGATGCTTGGACACCGGGGCTGCCGTCTGGCCGTTACATATCCTGAGATCTATGACATGCAGGTTGAAGCCATCGCGCTGGCTGCCGTGGAATGCATCACGCAGAAGATTCCCGTGCAGCCTGAGATTATGATCCCCATCGTCGTAACGGCGCGGGAATTAAAACTGCTTCGTCCCAACGCAGAAACAGTGCTGAAAAAAGTCTTTACTGAAGCAGGAGTGAGTGTTCCCGTCAAAATCGGTACCATGATCGAAGTGCCCAGAGCCGCAATCCGTTCGGCCCATGTGGCAAGGTATGCGGATTTCTTCAGTTTTGGTACCAACGATCTTACCCAGATGACCTTTGCTTTCAGCAGGGATGATGTTGCATCTTTCCTGCCGAGCTACCTCAAGCAGAATGTACTTGATGTCGATCCTTTCAAATCCATAGATGAAGAAGGGGTAGGCTATCTTATCGGCTATGCGGTAGAACAGGGCCGTTCCGTCAACCCGGATCTGAAATGTGGAATCTGCGGAGAGCATGGCGGAGATCCCCTCACCATCGACTTCTGTTACCGGGCCGGCCTTACCTATGTGTCATGTTCACCCTTCCGGGTGCCCCTTGCCCGCCTTGCGGCAGCCCAGGCGGTAATCAATAACAGTATCTCTGCCAGGGCAAAAACCGCAGAGAAACCTGCCGCCTCAGCCAAAAAAGCCGCGGACAAAAAAGTACCCGCCAGGGCAGCGGAGAAACCGGCGGTCAAAAAGCCTGCCGTCAAGAAGACCCTGGCCGACAGGAAACCTGTTGGGGCTAAAAAGACAGTGAAGAAACCGGAAGCCAAAAAGATCGCCGCGCCGAAGGCCCAAAAGACAGCCGCCGCCAAAACTCCCGCAAAACGCGGGCGCAAGCCCAAAGCGGCGGGAGACGCAAAAGCCGCGGTCAAAAAAACCGTTAAACCGGCCTCCAAAAACGCCAAAAAAACCGTGACAAAGGCGGGTTCCGGAACAGGGAAACGGGGCAGACCTCCCAAGGCAAAGTAATGAGAATATGAAGGATGAGGGATAGAGTCAGGAATTCTATCCCTTGTTCTCCCTGCCTTCATTTGTTACTGTCAATTTTCAAATATCGAACTTGTCTGATTTTTTGAAAAAGGAGTACTAACTAAATGACAAAATCGGTCAAGACTATACTTGCGCTATTTTTTATATTTGGGATGGGAATTTCTGCTGCATACTATATCCGTACCAATTTGAATGCCATTGGCGAGATAAAAGCGCCGGTTCATGTGAATATTGAAATTGATAAAAATTATGCACCGTTTGTATCATTGATGGTGAAATTAAATCAGGGAGATACTCTGTTCCGGCCATTGCCTACGACTGTTTATCATGAAAATCTGAAAAATATTGTTCTATATGCCGATGTTAAACCTGTTGAGATAGACTACTATCCTTTTATTCATGCTGTTTCTCTCCGGGCGCCTCGGGAAAAAGCAATAGAAGTGGTATCTGCAATAGATGGAATCAGTATATTTATCGGTAATAAATTGTTTTATTTTTCTCATATTGATGTGAGTACTTTGAATGGCAGGGAAGACGATGGATATATTCTATATTATTTGCCTGGCTTGCAGTATGAAAAATCACTTTTAGGCAAATGGATTAACTGGTATGGTGATTTTAATTTGATAATAAAAGCGGGAATGTCCTTTTTTATATATCCGGTAAATTTTTTACTTGTTTGGTTTTTTCTCTTTTGTTTGCTGTTTTTGTATAGAAATGCTATTAAAAATATCTGTCATTCATTATATGAACAAAATGGACGTTTGCTTGAAATAGCGGTGCTTATCTTTATAGTATTGGCGGGATTTTTATTGCGCTTTAATGGATATCTTCGTTATTCCGCCTGGAATGATGAATTATATTCCGCCGCTATAGCGGCAAATCCAAACCTGCCATTTTTAAATACCATTGGTGACCCTGGTAATCCGCCGTTTTATTTTATCCTTTTGCGTTTATGGTTAAAGATATTCGGCAGTTCGGAACAGAGTGGACGTTTTCTTTCTGTAATACTTGGAACGGCTGCCATTGTTTCAATCTACGTGCTTGTCAAGTGCTTTTGCGGTAAAAAAGCGGCTCTTCTTGCTGCTCTGTTTATGACGGCAAATAACTACTTAATTGGGTATTCGCAGGAGATGAGGGCATATATTTTTGAAATTTTTCTTGTTCCGGTCATTGCATGGCAGTTTTTGCTGTTCATGGACAAAAAACAATTTGAAAATTTGTTCTGGTATACTGTTTTATGTATTCTTATGGCAAATACTCATTATTACGGCGTTTTGATGATTATGGCTAATTTTCTTTTTTTTGTATATATCTTAATCCGCTATAAAAATATTACGGTGAAAGAAATCGTCGCCTTTATTTTGGGAAATATTATTATCTTTGTTTCAGTTTTGCCATTTTTTATCCATATTGCCCTAAAAAAGGCATTGTTGGACAGCAGTTTTAATTCTGGAATTCCAAAGCCTGGAATGATATTTATACTGTTGCTAGTAATAATACCATTTTTTCTTGTACTCTATTCCCGGCTTTCGGAAAAGATTTTTCAAAAGCGATTTTCCGAATCATGGCATAGTTTATTTGATTATGCAATTTTTTCAACATGCATTATTTTTGGATTGGCTGTTATTATTTCTTTGGTAAGGCCGATACTTTACATCAAATATCTCGTTATCTGTTTTCCGTTTTTATTTATAGTAATATCGGCAGTTTTGGTATCTTTCTTCAATCATGTCAATTCTTATACTGCCAAAGTTGTATTTGCCATTTTTTTGTATTTATCTATGCTGGCCGGTTATTGTGTAAAACCGGGTGGAGGAATTGATGTATATCAGGAAAGCCATGCATATATTGTCCGTGATGCCGAATCACATTCCGGCAGTAAAAGTGCGGAGTGGTTTAATCCTGACATGATTGAATTGTATCGTGATCGTTATGATCATTATGCCGCCCTGTATGGATATGATACTCTATATTTTTATCTGGCAGTTAATGCAGGGG
>JAITLC010000085.1 GCA_031278095.1 Treponema sp. | reverse complement strand
AGAGAATTCCGGGTATGCGGCCGTTCCGCCTGATCCGCCGGGCTTCGGCAGAACCCTTTCCGGCTCTGTTTTTAGCTGTTAAAACTACCTGCGCCATTCTACATACTCCTCATGTTCGTTAAAGTAACCAACTTTATGGACAAACACTAAATAACGGAAAGGCTGCTCCTTGCCCTCCCCTTGACATATTTCCTGCCTGTGATGAAATTTAGGCATATAACGGAGGAAACCATGAAAAGCGAAGGAAGCGGACTCTGTCCAAAACGGCTGAAAACCGCAGAGGCATATCTCAATAGTATTGTTGCCCAGGGAAAGGCTGCGGGCGCGGGAGGCATGATCGTCCGCCACGGCGTCGAGGCCTTTTGCTCAAGCGCCGGCTGGCAGGACCTTGAAAAAAAGGTTCCCATGGAGAACGGCTCAATTTACCGCATCTACTCCATGAGTAAGACCTTTACCATCGTTGCGGCCATGACCCTCTACGAGAAAGGACTCTTTAGGCTGCACCAGCCCATTGCCGATTTCCTCCCCGCTTTTGCCGATATGAAGGTTGCCGAGACCGACAGTCGGGGTATCATGAGGCTCGTGCCCGCCAACAGGCCCATCACCTTTGAGCACCTTTTTACCATGACTTCGGGCATCCCCTACCCCGGCGATAACAGCTTTCCCGCCTGTATAATAGCCGGCATTGACAAGCGGGCGCAGGAGGACGCGGCCGGGGGCGCGCCTTGGAATACCGCCCGCATGGCCGAAGAAGCCGCTACGGCGCCTCTCTGTTTCCACCCCGGTGAACGGTGGATGTACGGTTTTTCCCATGATATTCTGGGGAGGCTTATTGAAGTTATTTCGGGCAAAACCCTGGGGGTGTATCTGAAAGAAACGATCTTCGATCCCCTGGGCCTCAAGGATACGGCTTTTTATGTTCCCAAAGAAAAGCAGTACCGGGTGGCAAAACCCTACCGCCCCGGTCCCGGGGGTCTTGAGGAAGAAACGAGGCTTGCCAGCGACCCGGCATCGCCCGACCCGCCGGCCTTTGAAAGCGGCGGCGGCGGCCTCTGTTCTACCATGGCCGATTGCGCCCTCTATGCCCAAATGCTCCTCAATAACGGTAAACAGGGGAACGAGCGCATTCTCTCCCGGAAGACCCTGGAACTCATACGTGTCAACCACTGTGACATGGCGGAACTTGACCGGTCTTTCTTCCCCGACATGATAGGATACGGCTACGGTCTCGGGGTACGTACCATGGTGGATACCGCCCGGGCCGGTCTTAACGGCTCTCCCGGCGAATGGGCCTGGAGCGGTTTGCTGGGTACCTGGTATTGTGTGGATCCGGTTGAGGATATGGTTGCCCTCTTCTTCATCCAGCTCATGTCGGATAGTAACGTTCATATTCAACGGGGATTTATCCAGACTGTCTACAGCGCCATAGACGACTGAGATCCGGCTGCGCGGCGCCATACGTTTCGTTTGCCGATAAGTATGGATTTATGCACCGCCATTCGGCGGTACGGCGCCATCCGTGGCGCCTTTTCCTCCCGCAGGTCGGCGGGCCGAACCCTTCGAACCCTGCATTTTTCAAGGACGTTACCTTTACTGGGACGACAGGGTTCGCCCTGCGTTCGCAAACATCCTGTTTGCTCTCTCCGGGCCGGGGTTCGGCCCTTTCGGTGCCATCCGTGGCGCCTTTTCCTCCCGCAGGTCGGCGGGCCGAACCCTTCGAACCCTGCATTTTTCAAGGACGTTACCTTTACTGGGACGACAGGGTTCGAACCTGTGCATGCCGGAGCCAAAACCCGGTGGCTTACCACTTGCCTACGTCCCAAAGAACTCAAACAGGAAGGCAAGAAGCCGGCGGCGGACTTAAATATCTACCGTTGGATCATCCTGCACATTTCCCGAATCATAGGTATCCAGGATCCGTTGCTGCAGTTCAGCCCGGAATTCGGGATTTATGGGATGAGCCACATCCTTGTATTCTCCCGCCCTGGTTTTCCGTGAAGGCATGGCGATAAAAACACCTGTCTTGCCTTCAATTATTTTTACATTATGAACTACGAAACAGTTATCAAAGGTGACTGTTACATAGGCTTTCAATTTCCCTTCACCGGTTACCTTGCGCACACGTATGTCGGTAATTTCCATGAAATACGCTCCTTGTTGCAGTATGCACTCACTAAGACAATCTTACTACTTCAAGTCCGCTATTTGCAAGGAAAAACGTTAATTTTACAAAAAACCAGCGTTCCAAAAGAAAATCAAATGCTTTCTTTGCCTCAACTCCATCGCTGTATATCCCAAAACAGGTTGAACCGGAACCGGAGAGCCCTCCAAATTCCGCTCCGCTTTCCTTCAGATCCCCCAAAATTTTTGCGTATGGGTAGAAAGTCTCCTCTTCCAGGAACAAAGGCAAAAAATCGTTCCGGAAAGGCCATTTCCCCGGAGGGCCTTCCAGAAGGGCGGCCCATTCCGCAAGGTCCGAAGGTCCGTTTCCCCGCGGAAGCTCCATTCCCCCTTCCCGCTTCCTGTCCAAAAGCCTGAAGGCTTCCGCACTTGAACTGGGCAACAGGGGATTAACCAGTACTACCTTTAATTCAGAGGGAAGCGGAAGGCTTTCGAGAATCTCTCCCCGGCCCCGAACCAGTGCAGCCCCTCCCCGGATAAAAAAAGGCACATCACTCCCCAGTTCCGCAGCCATTTCCAGCAATTCAGACTCCGCGAGACATAGGCCGGAAAGGGCATTCAGCGCGACAAGCACGCCGGCGGCATCGGAAGAACCTCCACCCATACCGCTTCCCGCCGGGATCCGTTTTTCCACGGCTATCCGCAATCCCTTCCGGTAAAAAGTCCGTTTTCTGAAACAATCCACCGCGCCGGCAATGATATTGTCCTTTAGTTCCCGAGCCCGGAGCGGCGGCTCCCAGTGCATGGCAATTTCGCAGGAATGTTCCGGACCCTCCTCCGTTATGAGGAGGCTGTCTCCAAAGGCGGTCTCCAGGAAAACGCTTTCCAGATCATGAAAACCATCGGGACGCCGTCCCCGAATCTCCAGATGAAGGTTTATCTTGGCGGGAGCTTCAATACGAGCCTGAGCCATGCATAAGCCGCCTCCGGCAGCGTAATAACCAAAGCTGTTCCAAAATCAGGTGATCCGCACAATCATAATTTTGGAACAGCCTCATATATTCTCCCATAAAGTATACTTTTTTCAGGCTTTTGTAAAGCACGTGCGTTGCCTAAGGAAGCACTGATTTATTCAATCGAGAATAAATCAGTGTTGCTTTAATGCGGTATTTACGTAATAAAATGAGCAAATACACAGGGAAACGCCGATTGGAGTCATTTAATCAGTGTTTCCCTAATAATTTTTCCAGCCGAAAAGGGCGCACCGTATCATAATTCTTCTGTTCCGCGACACACTTGTTCGCGCTGTTCGGCATGGCACGTTCTTCTACCAGGCCGGAATGCCCACCTGCTCCCGGCCAGGTTTTTAGTTTTGAGGCATCACGGGCTCGGCTTATTCCCTAAACAGGGTTTTTCCGGTAGCATGGGACATGGTTTTCCGACTCAGGCTTCCGCTTGTCCTCTTTTGTATAGCAAACGCCGTGTTTTTTTCAGGCATGCTTTGGGCCAGAGCGAGAGCCGAGGTAAAAAAGGCTCCCCCGATGGAGATCCGGGCCGTAGAGAATACGGAAATTTCCGGGGCGCCCGTCTTGCAGAAGAGCGGCAGGATCCTTGCGGGTTCGGAACAGGGGCTTCTGGGTTTTGAGCGGGGGAAGGTCCGGCCGCTCTGGACAGGGGCCGCCGTAAGGAAGATTCTCAAGGCGGGGGATACCTGGTTTCTCTTAACGAGTGAAGGTATTCAGGCTTCCGCCGACCTGGAAAACTGGGAGGGGCGGAATCAGGGCCTTCCGGTGAAAACCATCAAGTTCTACCGGAATGGGGTAAAAAGTTTCCTTGCCGTGGTACAGGAGATAAAGGATCTGGAGGCCGATCCCGCCTACCCTGAGATTCTTGTCTGCGCAACCAAAGACCAGGTGTTTCTCACGCAGGACGGGGGCCGGAACTGGAAGAGTCTGGGTATGCCGCCCTACAGAACGAACGGAATAAAGGCCGTTGCCGTGTTTCATCCGGCATCTGAAGGCAAGGCGCAGCCCGGAGAGACGCATACGGATGAAGGAACGGCGCTTACCGTTTTTGTGTCCCACAGTACCTACGGAATCCACTACATCGAAGCCGCCGTATCCGGTGCAAAGTGGAAAGAACTCAATACAGGACTTGAAACTTTGGAAACCACGGAAAACCCCGACGAAACGGCGGATATTGCCGCGGTTTTGGGGGATGAGGGGCCCCAAATCTATGCTTCCCAGACCTTCCGCCGGAGGATCTACCACCTTGATTGGGAGGCAAAGTCCTTCCGTCTGCTCTGGTCGGATACTTCCGTCTTCGGTACCGTCGATTCCCTGAACCCTGCCGGGAAAATGCTCAGGTTTGTCAGCGAAGGGGCCGTGGCGGAACTGGATCTTTCCCCCGGCGGAGGCAGGATACCGGAAAAACGGGACGATATTCGCGCTTTCCTCAGGGAACTGTCCGGAACGCAGGATTCAAAATTCGACTGCCTGTATCTGGAAAACGAAAATGTAAACCTTAGCGAACTCTGGCTCCTCAACGAAGCGGAAAATGCTACGCTTACAAATTTAATTGAAGATAAAACGAAGTTTCATGCAGCCGCTGCCGAAGGCCGTAATGGGCTCTATCTCCCGGTGAATCATGCCATGGACAGCGCCTATCTCAAGTCCTATCTGGATCTCATGGCAGATCGGAGCCTCAACATGGCGGTAATCGATATGAAGGATGACTACGGCCGTCTCCGTTTCAGTCCGCTGGATAAAGAAATAGAGGCCAGGGGCCGGGTTTTTAGGCCTCTGGACATCGACAAATTCCTCAAGACGATGAAGGAACAGGGTATCTACACGGCGGCCCGCATCGTGGTCTTCAAAGATCCGGTACTCGCCGCCCGTGAGGGGGGAAAGTACGCTGTCTGGGACGGTAAAACCAACAAGGCCTGGGCAGGTTACCGGGACATCCGGCGGAAGAAAGGCGAGGAGAACGGCCGCGAAGACCTTATTGAGATCCTGGGGGACGACCCTCTGGACAGCGAATATGAACTTGTCAGATCTTTCTACGATGAGCGCTGGGTAGACCCTTATTCGGAAGAAGTCTGGGATTATACCGCCCGGATTGCGGAAGAACTGCAGAACAGAGGTTTTGATGAAATTCAGTTTGATTATATACGCTTCCCCACCGACGGGGTGAACCTTGCAGACACCCGCTACCGTTGGCAAGATTCAGGTATGGACATGGAGAGCGCAATCCTCTCCTTCCTGCGCCACATCCGCGGCAGGGTAAAAGCCCCCATCTCAATCGACATCTACGGAGCCAACGGCTGGTACCGTACCGGCGCCCGCACCGGACAGGAACTGGAACTTCTGGCGCCCTGGGTGGATGTGATTTGCCCCATGTACTACCCCAGCCACTTTGAACAGGATTTCCTGGCCCAGAGCCCTGAAGAAGAGAGACCGTACCGGATCTACTATTTCGGCACACTCCGCAGTTCCCGAATCGGAAGGGGGCGGATCGTTGTGCGGCCATATGTGCAGGCTTTCTACCTTAACGTCTCCTATGACCGGCGCCATTACAATGCCGATTATGTCCGCCGGGAAGCGGAGGGAGTTCAGGATGCGGGAAACGGAGGCCTCACCTACTGGAACAATTCAGGAAGATACGAAGACATACCGAAAATTCGGTGAAGGCGCCGGGTTCCTGGGTGAAGTAAAAAACCGTACAAATCCGCCAGCCCCGGCGGCGGTTTTATTCTTTAATGGCGAACACCAGGATCGGCGCCTGCTCCGGCACCCGGTCCAGATTCAGCACCAGATCGCCGTCCTGGGCGCTGAAGGCAGCGGTTGTTCCCCCAAGAGCCCGGGCCCCGGCGGCGGCGTTTCCCAGGCCCTCAAGGCGAATGGAGCTTGAACCCGGCTTCACCCCGTCGGCCAGGAGGTATACCGTATCTTCCTTCCGGGTAAAGAATACCGTTTCCCCGGTCCGGATATCCTGGCGCTGCCGGGTATAGGGTCTGGTACCGTAAACGGCCTCACCGTTCACCTTGAGCCAGGCGCCCAGATAACGCAGGCGATCTGCCTGGTTTTCAGGAATAGTTCCATCGGCCTTAGGCCCCACGTTGAGCAGCAGGTTGCCGTTAAAAGCCACAGTCTGTACCAGCAGGCGCACCAGGCTGTTTGGGGAGAGCAGATGTTCATCCCCTTCAATCTGATTGTAGCCGAAGGAAAGGCCGATACCCCGGCATTCTTCCCATTTCTTTTGAACGCCTATCTTATCCTCCCCGGCATGGTATTCCTTGGTGACGTAATCGCACCAAATATCGTTCCACCGATCATCCACCACCCCTTCTTCTACCGTATTATAGTAATGGGCAAAAAGGTAGGGCAGATCCTTTTCACCCTTATAGGGCCAGCCTATATCGTTAAATATGAGGGAGGGCTTGTATTTATTGATCAGTTCAATAACCTGATTGTAGGCATAATCCGCATAGGAATAGGAGATACAATCGGGGTGCATGACGTCATAGCCGGACAGCATAGGCCATTTGGCAAAACGCCAGTCGATAAGGCCGGAATAATAAACCCCGAAACGCAGGCCCGCCCCCCTGACCGCCCGGCAGAGTTCATCCACAATATCCCTGTGGGGACCCAAGCGGCTGGAATTGTAATCCGTACAGGCCGAATCCCAGAGACAAAAGCCGTCATGGTGTTTTGTAACCGGCACCACATATTGGGCGCCCGCCTCCTTAAAAAGGGAAACCCATTCATAGGGGTTCCACTTTTCCGCATGCCAGTAATCTATAAAGCCTTCGTAGGGGAAGCCTTCGCCATAAACTTTTTTATGATGCTCCCAGGTCGGCCCCTTACCCACCCGGATTGAATTCATATACCACTCCGCATAGGGATTGTTGGTAAACCATAGCTCCGGGGAAACGGCTCCCAGCTCACCGGTAGGGGGCGCCCAGGCAGGCACAGAATACAAACCCCAATGGATAAAGATGCCGAACTTTGCATCGTCATACCACAAGGGTACCTTATGTTCACGGATAGAATCCAGTTCCGGTAAAAAACGCATATTTGTCTCCTGTTTTATAGAGGGAAGCTCCGAATACCCCCTGGATTTTCTGAGGCTTTCCCAAAACTTCAACTTTTAGGAATAACTCATTATAGACAGACTACCTTAAAATGATCTATCCGTAAAGCAACCGGCTTTGCGGGCAGACATTATTGGCCAATGAAAAATGACCGGTTGGCCGGGATTTTTCCGTTCCTGATTGCACAAAACCGTAAAAGTGCACCGGATTCCCGGCAGGCTGTTGCGACTGATTTATTCTCGATTGAATAAACCAGTGCTTCCTTAGCTTCTCACCGTTTGCAGGAATTGGCGGGTGCGATCTTCCCTGGGACGGGTAAAAATCTCTTCCGGCGTTCCCTCTTCCAGGATCACGCCGTTGTCCATAAACATAACCTTGCCGGCTATGTCCCTGGCAAAATTCATCTCATGGGTAACGATGATCATGGTCATACCGCCCCGGGCCAGTTCCCTGATCACGGTCAGCACTTCCCCTATCATCTCCGGATCGAGGGCGCTGGTAGGTTCGTCAAAGAGCATGATATCGGGATTCATGGCAAGGGCACGGGCAATTGCCACCCTCTGCTGCTGACCTCCGGAAAGCTGCCAGGGATATGCGTCCGCCTTGTCCGCCAGCCCCACCCGGGCCAAAAGTTCACGCGCCTTCTGCCCGGCTTCCTTTTTGTGGAGCAGCCTGAGATCAAGCGGGGCAAACATGACGTTTTTAAGAGCGCTCATGTGGGAAAAAAGGTTGAACTGCTGGAACACCATGCCGATATTCCGGCGCATCCTGTTGAGGTTCGCCTTCTTCCCGGTCATCTCATACCCGTCGATGATCACCGTGCCGGAACTGGGCTTCTCCAGCATGTTAAGGCAGCGGAGAAAGGTGGACTTGCCGGAACCGGAAGGCCCGATAACGCAGATCACATCCCCCTCGCGGGCTTCCATATTGATCCCCCGGAGCACATCCAGCTTGCCGAAGGATTTATGGAGATCCTTAACGAGAACCTTTGTTTCCATAATCGAGCCTCTTTTCAACATGCCGGGAAATTTGCGTCAATACCGTGATGACCGCAAGATAACAGAGCCCCACGATAGTCCAGGTGGCAAAAGACTGCATGGTTCTGCCGATATAGATCTTCGCCTCGTACACGATCTCCGCAAGGCTTATCACCGAAATAATGGAAGTATCCTTTAGACTGATGATGAACTGATTCACCAGCGCGGGAATTGAAACCCTCAGGGCCTGGGGGAGTATCACTCTGATCATGGCCCTGCCGCGGGAAAAACCGAGGCTCCTGGCGGCTTCCATTTGGCCCTTGTCTATGGCCTGAATGCCCCCCCGGAAGATCTCGGCAATGTAGGCTCCCGCGTTCATCGACAGGGTTACGATCCCCGCCGCCAGCGGTGAAAGCCTGAAATCGAAACCCAGGGACTGGATAAGCTGGGGAAGGCCGAAGTATACAAAAAAAGTCTGCACAAGAAGGGGAGTGCCCCGGATCGCCCATATGTAGAATTTGGCAATAAACCTGAGCGGCCTCTTTCGTGAAAGACCGATAAGACAAAAGAGAAGTCCCAGAAAAATGGCAATGATGAGGGCGAAGATAGTCGTCTCGATAGTGACCACCATACCCCGCATCAGAAGCGGGAATACCTCTCGTAAAACTCTGCCGAACTCCATATCCCGCTAACTCCCGCACTTATAAGTTATTTTCAAAATCTTGAACCATTCCCAAAACCCAGGTTTTTTCGGGAATGGCTTTTGCGTGTCAAGCTTTCTTGAATTGAACTTGTTCCGAAACCAAACGGGATGGAGCAAGCTCAATTTACTATTGCTTTGCGATATACTTGTCCAGAAGCCTCTGATAGGCGCCGTTGTTCCTCAGGTTCGCAAGACCCGCATCGAACATCTTGAGCAGTTCCTGATTCTTGCCCTTGAGCACGGCAAAACCGTAGGAGGAACCCCGTTCCATGTCGGTTACCATCTTGAGACCGTTCCCCTGGGAGATACCGTAGCCCATGACAGGATAATCCTCAAAACATGCCGCGGAATTTCCGGCCTTCACCTCTTCGTACATGAAAGGCGATTCATCAAAGTATACCAGATCAAAATCGTAGCGATCCTGAATTCCTTCGGCAAACGCGGCCCCTTCCGTCCCGGTCTTGACCGCTACCCGCTTACCCTTGAGATCGGCATAGCTGTTCACCTCGTTGTTGTCGGCCCGGATCGCCATAACCACCCCGGAATCGTAGTAGGGCTGGGAAAAATCATATTTCTTCTGCCTTTCGGCAGTGATACTCATACCGGCGATGACGGCATTGGCCTGGCCGGATTCCAGGGCGGCTACCGCTGCGCTGAAGCCCAGAGGTTTCAGTTCGTAGCCGAAGCCCTGATCCGCGGCAATTGCGGCAAGGAGCTCGATATCGATCCCCACATAGTTTCCGGCTGCATCCTGAAATTCAAAGGGGGCAAAGGTAGTATCCGTTGCGATGATGTACTTCGCCGCCCCGGAATCCGGCTTACCCTTGGCATAGACATTCCCCGTCACGGCCAGGAGGACTGCCGCAAGCAGCAGCCCGGTAATCACTGTTCTTTTCATGTTTCTCTCCATAAAGCCTGTTCATAATGCAGGCACAGTATGGACAGACTACCTTAAAATGGTCTGTCCGCAAAGTAACCGGGTTTTGGAACAAACCCGCGTATTCTATTTTATCATAAATTCAACTTTATGTACAAGTTTTCAGTTGTTTTTAAAATAAGACACTACGTCTTACGCAGTAACAGCGCCAAACAGTTCCAGGGAAGCGCCGATTTATTCAAGGGGAAGATAGAGTTCCTCTATGATTTACCGTTTACACAACATAATTTACAGGTTCACGGGTCAGTAATCGGAAAATCTTAATGGAAATCGCCCCAGCTTTTTCCGGTTTCCACGCTGACCCGCAGCGGAATGCTTAAGCTTACCGCCTTCTCCATTTCCTCTTTTACCAGCGCCGCCGCATCTCCGGCTTCCGCTTTGGGGCATTCAAGAATGAGTTCATCGTGAACCTGCAGGAGAAGCCGGGCAGGGCTCTTCTCTTTAACAAGGCGTTTGTCCAGGTTGATCATGGCCTGTTTTACAATATCCGCGGCGCTGCCCTGTATCGGTGTATTTACTGCAATCCGGTCGGCTGCGGCCTTTTCCGTCTTGTTCCGGGAATTGATGGCGGGAATGTAACGCCTCCTTCCGAAGATCGTGGAGGCGTAGCCTGTTTCCCCGGTCCTTTGGATAAGTTCCCCGATAAATTTCCTCACCCCCGCATAGGTGGCAAAATACACATCGATAAAGGTCTTGGCTTCCGTGCGGCTGATACCCAGCTCATTTGCCAGACGGAAGGCGCTCATACCGTACATCACACCGAAGTTGATCGTTTTGGCAATGCGCCGCTCCGCACTCTGTACCTTGTCTTCCGGAATACCGAAGATCAGGGCTGCCGTCCGGGTATGCACATCCTTCCCTTCGCCGAAAGCCGCATTGAGGTTTGGATCCTGGGAAAGGTGGGCCAGAATCACCAGCTCTATCTGACTGTAATCCGCCGAGATGAGTAACTGCCCCGGAGCGGCGACAAAAGCTTCCCTGATATGCCGCCCTTCTTCGTCCCGAATGGGAATATTCTGCAGATTCGGTTCCCTGCTGGAAAGCCGGCCTGTGGCGGTGCCTGTCTGCACAAAGTTTGTGTGGATTCGGCCTTCCTTATCGGCCTGTCCGGGAAGGGTATCTACATAGGTTGATTTAAGTTTCGCCATAGTACGGTGCCGGAGGATCATCGCCGGCAGGGGATCTTCCAGGGCCAGCTCTTCCAGAACGCTTTCATCGGTGGAATAGCCGGTCTTGGTCTTCTTGCCCGGCTTGAGTTTCCGTTCTTCAAACAGTACGGTCTGAAGCTGCTTGGGAGAGCCCAGGTTGAACTCATGCCCCACAAGCGTCCAGCACCGATCCTGAATTTTATTGAGTTCCGTAAAGAGTTCTTGCCCGTACTCCTTGAGTACCTTCCCTTCAATCCTGATTCCCAATCCCTCCATCTCCGCCAGTATAGGGAGCAGAGGCATCTCCAGAGTCGTAAAAAGATCCATAGCTCCGGCGGCGAGGAGTTTCTGTTCCAGATGGAGCTTCATCCGCAGGCAGAGATCGGCGTCTTCGCCCGAGTAGCGGACGGCGGTTTCAAGGCTTACGGAGTTGAAGACACTCCCCTTGGGGACAATATCGTTGTACGCTATGGTTTCGGCATCCAGTGCGTAGGCTGCCAGTGAATCCAGCGAATAGTTGTTCCGCTCGGGATCCACAAGCCATGCCGCCACCATAGTATCCCATATCCGGCATTTCCAGCGTTCAATACCCCAGCCGCGGCTCACCTTGTAGTCGTACTTGGCATTGTGGGCAATGAGCGTCATGTCCACATCGGCAAAGAAGGGCAAGAGGAGGGCCCTTGCTTTCTCAGGTTCCAGAAAGGCTGAATCCTCTCCGTGTGCTGCCAGCGGGACATAGAATGCCTCTTTCGGTTTTATTGCCAGGGAAATGCCGACAGGATGTGCGTTCCACGCGTCAAGGGAATCGGTCTCAAAGTCCAGGGCCATAAATTTCTGCTTCTCTGCCGCGGCAAGAAGTTTTTCCAGTTCCTTTAAATCAATAATAGCCCTGTAGATTCCTTCTCCCCTCAGTGCGGAATCAACCGGCGGGCTTGCCGGCCCCGCAGAAGTCCTGTCTCCTCCCCCGTCCGCGCCTCCTGCCCACTTTCCCCCGTCCAGAGCCTTTGCTACCGAGAATACTCCTTCCCGGCGCAGGATTTTTGCACCGCTTTCCCGGTCAAGCATTTCCACGGAAAGTTCATCAATGCTTTTCAGCGTGAAGGGTACCCGGTACTCCAGTTGGATAAGTTTTTTTGAAAAATAGGCGCTTTCCTTTCCTTCGGCAAGCTTCTTCCCCACTGCGCCTTCGATGCCCGCAATGTTTCTGTAAATTTCATCCAGGGAACCGTAACGGGTCATGAGTTTTACCGCGGTTTTTTCACCCACTCCCTTTACGCCGGGCACATTGTCGGAACTGTCCCCGGTAAGGGAGAGAAGATCCAGCACCCGTTCAGGGCCAACACCCCATTCAGCCTTCACCTCGGAAACCCCAACCAGTTCATAGTTAATCCCGCCGCCTTTTCCGGTTCCAATATTTCCCCCCTGTTTAAGAGGCCTCAGTTCATACACATTCTCTCCAACAAGCTGCAGCAGATCCTTGTCGGAAGAGAGAATATAACACTGCCGCCCCTCTTCTCCGCATCTCCGGGCCAGGGTAGCGATAATGTCATCCGCCTCGTAGCCTTCCGCCCGGAGAATCTTCACCCCCAGGGCATTCAGAACCTCTTCCACCAGGGGAACCTGTTCATGGAGATCCTCGGGCGCCTTCTGCCTTGTGGCCTTGTATTCGCTGTACATCTTGTGCCGGAAAGTCGGCGTCCGGGAATCCAGAACCGCCGCCAGAACAAGAGGTTTTTCCGTACCGCCCCCCGCTGCCGGAGCCCCCTCATCCAGAAGGCTTACCAGAGTTCGCATAAAGCCGAAGAGGGCGCTTATATTTTTCCCCCCGGAATTCCTTAAGGGGTGGGTGAGAAACGCAAAATACGAACGGTAGATAAGCCCATAGGCGTCAATAAGGTAGAGAGGTGGAAGCTTTTTCATTCGGTCAATATAACCTATCGGTACATAAAATGGTAGCGGCTGCCGTTTTTGGTAATATCCGCAGGGCGTTAGGGCCGGCGCCGATTATATTGACCAAATACCCCCGGCATGGTAACGATAAGAATACTCCCGTGAAGGTAAAACGTGACATTACGGCCTGCGATTTTTCAATTCTGTCTCGTGTTTTTTTTCTTTTTAGTATCAGGATTACATGGGCTTGATTTTTTGGGTGCGGAACTTGGTTTTTCCGTCACGCCCGAATACAACCGGGCTTTTAACCAGTGCTGGACATTTTCAGGTACAGGCAGCCTCAGCTTCAATGAACGCTACACCGTAAAAAGCGGTTTTTCCTTTTGGGCTGCCCGGGCCGTTTACGAAGTAGATACCCTCATCGGCGGCGAAGTCGTGTTTCCCGTAAGCTTTCCCCTTTCAGGCAGCTTCGCCTATGTGTTCAACGGGATGCCGGACTACGATACCTGGAGCCATACCCTGCTTCCCCTGATCTCCCTGAAAGGCCGCCGGGCAGGCATCTCCGTGGGGCCTGCGTTCCGTTTCAATTCGTTTTACTATAACCGGATGGTTTTTGAATCGATGCTGATCGCTTCAGTCTATGTCAATTTTTATAATACCGAAAAATTCAGAGCCGGTTTACGCTGCGCCAATTTCGGCGATTTTACGGTTGGAAATTTTGGCTCCTATTTTCTCACCCTGAACAGTTCCCTGAAGTTTACAAAGCTGTTTTCCCTCACAAACGAACTTGAACTGCACCAGAGCGGGAGCAGCGGTCTGTCCGCCAATTTTTTTGGCGTTGCATACCGCGGAGGACTGACCGTATCATGGCGGTAAAAAAAGCAGTATTACTGCGAATCGGTTTTACCGGCACGGCAGCCCTGTTAATTGCAGGAACAGTTTTACTGCAATCCTGTAACGTCGATCTATCCGGACTCTTTGTTTCCAGCGATCTGGATATCAGGCTTTCCGATAAAAATATCTTTAATTTTTTAAGTCCGGAAGACCTCTCGCTTTCCCTGCCCGATGAATATTCTTTTATCGTTTTAAACGATATCCACATCGAAGACGGGAACGCTCACGGCCTCGAAAAACTCTCTTCGGTCATGAACGGAGCCGCATTTGCGGTGGTAAACGGGGACATCACCCAGAACGGCAGCAGAAAGGATCTCCAAAAATTTATTGAGATCGCCGGCGGTCTGGGAGTTCCCTGCTATCCTGTCATCGGGAACCACGACATTTATTTTAACAACTGGCCCGTATGGAAAGAGATGATCGGTTCCACCTGCTACAGAATTGACAGCGGTACAAGCAGTACCAGTATCTTTGTCCTGGATTCGGCTACCGGTACACTCGGTTCCGCCCAGTATGAATGGCTGGAAGAGGGACTTAAAACGGCAAAGCGGTATACCCTCGTTTTTACCCACACAAATATTTTTATCGAAAGTCCGGCAGATCTGGTGCAGTTTACCGATGTAAGGGAACGTACCCGCTTCATGGATCTTCTCAAGGGCCGTTCGGAGGCGCTTTTTATGGGCCATGCCCACAAACGCATGGTTCATGAAGCGGGCGGAGTGCGTTACATCACCATCGAAGATTACAGAAGTACCGGTGTCTACTGCCGTGTGCATGTATCGCGTGCAGGTTTAAGCTGGGAGTTTGAGAGATTATAGAAGAGGCAGTTCCAAAATGCCGGGTTTTGGCCCGGCTCAGAATTCCGGTTTTTTTGCTGTTTATCCCCTGATATCAATCAACGAAGCCGTATCAATGCTTCCATACACAGGACGCTTCTGCAGATAGGGATTGCCCCGCAGTATCTTGATTTCATCGCGGATCTCTTCCATGCGCTTTGAAAGAAGCTCCCGGTTTTCCCCGGAACGGACAGCCGCTTCGGTTTTCAGGCTTTCCAGAGCCGCCTTGAGAGCCGGTACCCCGGTGTTTTCCTGTGTATGGAAAGTTTCGGTGCGGTTGTAGTCTGAAACCACCGCCTGATACATCTTCTCCAGGGGATCGATAACCTTCTGGATGGCGAAAATATCCGCCACGATTTTCTCTTCAAGCTCCACATGGTTCAAAAGGCTCTCCGTGCTTCCCTTTTCGATGACATCCTTTTGCCTGTCCAGAACTTCAAGATAGGAGCGGAAATGATCCCTCTGTTCCTGAAGCAGGGCCCTGAAGCGTTTGACAACGATTATACGCCGGGAAAGCTCCTCGCCGTCAATCTCCTGAGGGGAACCTTCGCTCACTCCGCTTCGCCCGGCATCCTGGTTTTTTACTTTGGTAGTTTCTGCCGTAAACATCATGGAGACCTACCCGGCAATATTGATACCGCCGGTATCGCCCGCGACCGCAGTTTCAGCGGCGTTTTTTCCCGCAATCTCACTCCAGGCAGCCCTCAGATCGCCTATCATATTCCTGATAACCGTGAGCCGCCGGCTGTCCTGCTTGATATTGGCTTCCAAAAGCTCTTTACTGAACCAGGTATAGAGCGAAAAAAGGTTTTTGGCGATTTCTCCTCCCTGATCAAAATCCAGAGAAACCATAAGTTCTGTAATAATATCTTGTGTCTTTAGTATAGCCTTGTTGACATGTTCAATTTTACCCGGATCTTTCTTTCCCGAGGCGTTGAGGCTCAGCAGTTCCAGTCCCCTGTCCAGATGTTTCAGCGCCTCATCGTAAAGCATGACGACAAGCTGCCCCTGGCTGGCTGTCTTTATCCTTGTTTCCCGGTAAGCGGAAAGTGCGTTTGTATAAGCCACTGCAGTCCCCTCCATGGTCACCGATTCAATTTTTGAGGCGCGGCTGTTCCAAAATTTCAGTTTTTAGAACAAGCTCAGGTTAGTACCCCGTCCATATAGGTACTCTTAATTATCGGCGCCTGAAATTTTTCATTTAGGAAAACGTGATGAAAATTTATCCGAAATCGCAAAATTTTTCCAGATCCCGGTTCTACCCGGCCCGGTTTGGTTACACGTCCGTCTGCTTTTTCCGCAATACAACATAACTATTCTGTGCCGTGGTCATGTTGGCAAAATGCTGCCGATATACGGCCTTTTCGGTCATGTTCATACCGGGGACACGAAGCATATTTTGTATCCGGGTACGGTGGGAAATACAGGCGATATGAAAGGCATCTTTGGCAGATCATGTATACGGTATTTTGAGTGGGGTAGGTTGTTTCGGCATTCCGGTACTAAGATGACCACGAACCACTCGAACCATACGAACAGGAGATAATTCAGGCAAATAGTATCCGTCCGCAAAGTCGGTTACTTTGTAGACAGACCTTGCATTTGCGCATCTTTTTGTACCAAAACGGTACGCAAAATGCCTATTTTAACGTAGTCTGTCTATAATGACATACTGAGAATTGCTGTCCCGATATAGTATAAAGTTCAGAAATGCAGTAAACTAGAGACAATGAGTGATTTTAGACCGGAAAACCCCAAGAACGATAAAAAGAAAGAACCCCTGTGGCCGGGAGGTCCCCGGCTGCCGGACTTCAAGCCTTTCGGCGGATGGAAATTTTCAATAATCTATGTCCTGGTTCTGATCGTAGGCTTGAGTCTTTTTAACTATGTCTTCATGAGCCGGGTGAATCCTACCATCGATTTCTCGGAATTCAAGGCCAGGATCTCCAGTGGGGAGATAAAACGGGTGGAGATTACCGATTCCTATTTTACAGGTTATACCGGTTCCTTTTCCCGCCGCAGCACTAGTTCTCCGGCCCTCAGGAGCCCCTACATGGTTTCCCCTGAGCCGGTTTATAGAACCGTGCCCCTCAACGACCCGGATATCATCAAATTGATGGACGAAAAGGGTGTAGCCTACTACGCCGTATCCCGTGAAGGCAGCGCAATCCTCAATATTATCTTCAGTTGGGTTCTCCCTATCGCCTTTTTTCTCATTATATGGCGTTTCCTCATGAAGCGTCTGGGTAACATGGGGGGCGGCGTCCTTTCCGTAGGGCAGAACCGGGCGGTTATCGTGGCGGAAGGGGATATTGTTACCCGTTTTACCGACGTGGCCGGGGTAGACGAGGCGAAAGATGAACTCATCGAGGTGGTTGATTTCCTTAAAAACCCCCAGAAGTACATCGATATAGGCGGCAAGATTCCCAAGGGGGTACTCCTCGTGGGCCCGCCCGGTACCGGCAAGACACTCCTTGCCAGAGCGGTGGCGGGGGAGGCGGGGGTTTCCTTTTTCCGCATCTCCGGCGCCGAATTTGTGGAGATGTTTGTAGGGGTGGGGGCCGCCAGGGTGCGGGATCTCTTCAAACAGGCCAGGGAAAAACGGCGCTGTATCATCTTTATTGATGAACTGGACGCCATCGGCAAGAGCCGGATCAACAACATCGCCGGGGGCAACGACGAGCGGGAACAGACCCTCAATCAGCTTCTCGTGGAAATGGACGGTTTTGACGCTACAAGCGGGCTTATCATCCTGGCGGCTACCAACAGACCCGATGTGCTTGACCCCGCCCTGCTCAGGCCCGGCCGTTTTGACCGGCAGGTACTGGTAGACCGTCCCGATCTCAAGGGCCGGGAAGAGATCCTGAAAATTCACTCCAAAACCGTAAAACTCTCCCCTGCAGTGGATCTCATGGCCGTAGCCCGAAGCACCTCAGGCTTTGTCGGGGCGGATCTGGCCAATATCGTGAACGAGGCGGCCCTTCTTGCAGTCCGGGGCGGCAGACAGTTTGTGCTTCAGAAGGATTTTGAAGAGGCTATCGAAAAAACAGTGGCAGGGCTCCAGAAGAAGACCCGGATCATCTCTCCTGAAGAGCGGCGTATCGTTGCCTTTCACGAGACAGGCCACGCCCTCATCGCCGCCTTTACGGCGAATTCAGACCCGGTGCAGAAAATTTCCATCGTTCCCCGCGGCTTCGGCGCCCTGGGCTACACCCTTCAGATGCCCATCGAAGACCGTTACCTCATGACCGAAGAAGAGCTTTTGGGGAAGATCGATGTCCTTTTGGGAGGCCGGGCTGCCGAGGATCTTATATTTGGCAAAATTTCCACCGGGGCGGCCAACGATCTTACCAAGGCCACAGATATTGCCCGTAAGATGATCACCGATTACGGCATGTCCGAACGTTTCCGCAATGTAGCCCTTACCCAGCGGGGCGCCGGGATGCTGGGGCCCCAGGCTCAGCAGGAACCGGTATTCCACCGGGAATATTCGGAAGCTACCCAGCAGTACGTGGACGAGGAAATTGCCCGTATGGTGGAGACTCGCTATCTTCACGCAAAAAACATGCTTCAGGAGAAACGTCCCCTTCTCGAAAAGGTGGCTGCAACCCTTCTGGAAAAAGAGTCCCTGGATGAAAAGGAATTCAAGGAACTCCTGGCTTGACTCAGAGGGCCTGTTGGCCTGGCTTGTGGTTAAACCAGCGTTACCCGGGCCTGTTCACGCCGCGTAGAATTAAAGAACATACGGCGATAACACACAAAGCAAGGCGGATAAACGCAAAAACATCAGATCCAACTTGTCATACCCTGTCCCCGTGATGTCCGTAAAAATCTAACCGAAGCAGGTAGTGGAATCTCACGGTAAAATCTAACCCTGGGATTCCGGGTACTCAACGGTACCGGAAACACGATGAACAAAACGGTCAAGATGTTCAAGAGCCGCGTCCGGTTTCTTCTGGAGCATGACGATATCCAGGGATTTCTTTTGTTCGATGAGCCGCCCTTTGAGTACCAGGGGGACATCAGCCTCCGGTTGTTCGAGAACCCGCTGGAAGGGGTTTTGGGTTCTTTCTCGTAGACCCGCCGTTTTCTTTGGCCCACCTGGAGTTTGTCGATACACTTGAGGTTGGGGTAGAAGAAGTTGTAAAGGGGGTTGAGGATAGCGTAGACGGC
>JAITLC010000005.1 GCA_031278095.1 Treponema sp. | reverse complement strand
TAAAGGCCATTAACAGCACGGATAAGCCCGATGCCGTGCACCCAGCAGAAGGCAGGGGAGGTAAAATGGAAGGAGAGAAGCTGTCAATAGCATTTCCCAAGCTGTCCTGGAACGTGATCAGGCTTGGTTTATAATTTTTGTCCATAAAAATGCACAGGAAAACTCCCGCTCTCACATGGCTTCTACGCAGATACTGCGAAGTTCTTCCGCGTGGCTGCGCATCTTTTTGAGGGCTTTCATTTCGATCTGACGGACCGTCTCGGGCGATATGCCCATCTTGTCGCCAATCTTCTTGAGGGTGTGGGTTTCACATCCGTTTAACTGGTAACGGTACATGAGGATACGCTTTTCCCGGTCTTTGAGGCGGTCCAGAACCTTTAAGGCCTCGGCCCGGGAAGACTTGCGCATAAAAGCCCTCTCGGGACTGTAGGTATAATCTTCGTGGAGATCCATCACCATTACCGCCGATTCTTCGTCGCCGGTTTCCATTTCCAGGGAAACCAAGCCATTGGTAATAGCCATAATGTATTCCACATCGTCCACGGGAACGCCGATCTCTTCGGCAATCTCGCTGGTCTTGGGCTGGCGCATCAAAGCCTGGCTTAAGGTATGATAGGCGCTCTTAATCTTGCGGAAAATCTCTTCTTTTCTGTGGGGCAGGCGGATAGTCCTGCGGTTGTTGGAAAGATAACGGCTGATATACTGCCGTATCCACCAGCCGGCATAGGTCGAAAACCGGACGTTCTTCCGGTAATCGTATTTTTCCACCGCGTGCATCAGGCCCATGTTTCCTTCCTGGATTATATCCATAAAGGAGACATCCTGGACTATATAAGCCCGTGCGATTTTGACAACCAGCCGCAGATTGGCTTCTATCAATTTGCGCCGGGCAGCTTCGTCCCCTTCCTGAATACGGCGGGCCAGTTCAAGCTCCTCATCAAAGCTCAACAACGCAACAAGCTTGATTTGATCAAAATAAACCTGTAAAATGTTTTCGTCCCGTTCTTTTGTTTCTTTTACTTCCATACTGCTACCTCCGTAGCACCATTAGTATACAGCAATTTTCGTGCCAACCTTTGGCGTGATTCGGGGCAGCAACGTAACTCTTTATATTATAAAGAGTTACGAGTAGTTTTATAAATTGAGATCTTGCAGATTTCCCCTTTTGTATGATATTTTATACTTCTTTTATTTTTTCTGTATGGAAAATCTAACTCCAATGTAGTATTATGAATCCATGGACTATGGTATTACCGCCCAGGAAAAGGGTGAAAACGTCTATTATTTTGTGAACTGGTCGCCTCTTGAGATAGCCGAGCGGTGGACCATATCGGCCAAGGTTCCGGCGGTGGCCGGTATCTACGAAATCTACTGGATGGATGATCATAAGCACCTGAGGATGATGTCGGTAGGCCAAACCCATTACGGGGGCCTCAGATCGGAACTCAGGCGCCTTACCGACCCGGAACTGGCGGCGGAGGCGGCGGCGAGGACTATCCTTGAGAACGAGGAAATCTGGTTCCGGTATTCACCGTCCAACTCGGCCGCGGTTATGGCCGATGTGGTATGGTTTTTCAGGCAGACTTACTTTCCCGGGAACCCCGGCGTGGATCATTCGGGCCGTTACAGGAAGATCTTTTTAAAAGAGTCCGCGCCGGACAAGCTCATCTGGGTTCCCTAAAGCTGCGGCCGGTATGGTATGATCGAGTACATTGTTCCGGGCAACATCGATGACAGAATCCTCACCAGGGCGGCCAAACTTCTCGGCGAAGGCGGCATCGCGGCCCTGCCGACGGATACCAACTGGAGCATAGTCTGTTCCATCCGTTCCAGGGAGGGCTTGAAAAGACTCAAATCCCTTTCGGGGATGCGGGATGAACGGCACTTTACCCTCCTCTGTTCCAGTATTTCCCAGTTCGGCGAATTTTGCAGCCTGGACAATACCCGGTTCAGGCTCATCAAGCGCCTTACCCCGGGGCCCTATGTCTTCATTCTAAAAACCCTCCTGGGAACAGAAAAGGCCCTGGGGCTCCGCAGAAAGGAGATAGGGGTCCGCCTTCCCGGCAACCCCATCCCCGTTTCGCTCATCGAGACCCTGAAATGCCCCCTCTACAGCATCACCGCGAAACGGGAAATGGCCGCCGGGGAGAACGGTAGTTCGGACGACGACTCGTTTTACCGGGAAGAAACGCTTTTTGAAGGGGGATGGGAGCTTGAGGGCATAACGGGGCTGGATATTATTCTGGATTCCGGGGAAGATCGGAGCAGGATTTTTTCTACTGTTCTGGATTTAATCGAAGATGAGGTAACCATGATCCGGCAGGGCGCCGGTGAATGGCCCGTATAAGGAGCGGGAAGGACATGCAGCAAACATGGGTCAGGGTGATATTTCAGCGCCGGCTCCTCATAATAGCGGTCCTTCTCATTCAGATCGTCTTCATCCTTCTGCTCGCGGGCGGCGCGGGTCTCTCCTTCCGCTACGCCGATTATGTTCTTAACGGTATCAGCATTTTTGTCTGCCTCTATGTGCTCAACAAAAAAGAAAAATCAGCCTATAAACTAACCTGGATCTTTCTTATCCTCCTCTTTCCTATCTTTGGCGGTCTTGTCTATGTGATACTCCATACCCAGTTTAACCCCCGCAAGCTCCAGCGGCAGACGCAAAAAGCGGATCAGGTGTATAAGCCTTTCTTCGCCCTTCCCGGCGACGCGCTCCCCCAGTTGTCCCTCAAATACCGGGACTGCCTGCCCCAGGTCCGCTACCTGCAGGAATACGCGGGCTTCCCTGTTTATGCCCATACCCGGACGGAATACTTTGCCTCGGGGGAGCAATTTTTCGGGCGGCTGATGGAAGAACTGGAAAAGGCGGAAAAATATGTTTTTCTGGAATTTTTTATTCTCCGTATGGGGGTAATGCTCGATCCCATAATCGCCCTGCTTGAAAAGAAAGCCCGGCAGGGCCTCGATGTCAGGATCATCTACGACGATCTTGGCTGCTTTATGTCCCTGCCTTCAAACTACAAGGAATACCTGGAACAGAAAAACATCAAATGCATGATCTTCAATCCCTTTAAGCCCATACTTTCGTCCCTGCAAAACAACAGGGATCACCGGAAGATCGTTTCCATCGACGGCAAAACCGCCTTTACCGGAGGCATAAACCTGGCCGATGAATACATAAACGCCAAGGAACGTTTCGGCCACTGGAAAGACTCAGGCATCATGCTCAAGGGAGAAGCGGCCTGGAGCCTGACCCTGATCTTCCTCCACATGTGGAACCTGGAGCGGGACGATCAGGACGATGCCCTGCCGTTCTTTCCCTGGAAAGATGAAAAATGCGATGTCAGCTCCGACGGTTTTATCCAGCCTTACGCGGACAGCCCCATCGATGAGGAAAACGTGGGGGAACATGTCTATATACAGATCATCAACAACGCCAAGGAATATGTGTATATCAACACCCCTTACCTTGTGGTAGACGACAACCTCCTCTCCGCCCTTATGCTCGCGGCCAAGAGCGGCGTTGACGTCAGGATCATCACCCCCCACCGCTGGGACAAATGGTTCATGGCCTTTGCCTCCAGATCCTATTACCGCCAGCTTATCACCGCCGGGGTCAAGGTCTACGAATACACCCAGGGGTTCAACCACTCCAAAACCTTTGTCTCCGACGACAAGGTGGCCGCCGTTGGAACCACCAACCTGGATTTCCGCAGCCTCTACCTGCATTTTGAGTGCGGCGTGTGGATGTATAAAACAAAGGCGGTAAAAAAGATTAAGGAGGACTTCCTCAACACCATCCCCCTTTGCCATGAAATAAACTTCAAAGACTGCGCGAGGAACGCCGTTCAGCGGGTGTTTCAGGATATACTGCGGCTTTTCGCGCCGCTTATGTAGGTTACGCTACTTTTCACCCCGGGCAAGTTTTACATGGGAATCGGCCATTTCATAACCCGCGGCCTGAGCGCAGGCGGTATTGAGATCAAGGGCCGTTACCGCCGTGGCGGCTATTTCCGCAAGCCGCCTGACACTGGCGTTGTCGTCAATGCCGGCTCCCCGTTTTGCACAGCCCAAAAGTTCCAGCGCTTCCCTGGCCGTACCAAAAGCGGTCCCTCCGCCAAAGGCGGCCAGTTCCATGCAGGGAAGGCTCACCATGAAATGGAGGCCTCCGTCAACCGCGTCAGCCTGGACAAAACAGGAAGATGAAGAAATCACCTGGGCCAGATCCTGACCCGTGGCGGCAAAGAAGGCGGCCACCGCGTTGGCGGCGTTTACATTGTAGCCGGAAACAGTACCGCTTAGGTTGCTCCCCAGATAACATTTATGAAAAACCACCTTTTCAACGCTGCGGCCATTCACCCCCGGCTTGAACACCTTCGCCAGGATCTCGTCTGTAATAAACACCTCGGTCTGTATTGACTTGCCCCTGCCGTGGAGAACATTGATATGGGCGTTTTTTTTATCCGTACACATATTGCTGCTGATGGTCAGGAGTTTCCAGTCGGGACGTTGTGCCAGAATATACCGGCAAATTTCTGCCGAGGCCTTGGTGACGCCGTTCATGCCCATTGCGTCTCCGGTTTTAAAAATCAGCCTGATAAAAACCTTGGAGCCCAGCTGGTAGGGCTCTATATCAACGAGACACACAAAGGGATCGGGCACACACGTTTGGAGTTCTTCCATAAAAGCATGATTGCCCTCAATAAAAGTTATGAATTCCCGGGCCTTATAGATGTCCGGCGCTTCAAGCAGGGGAGCCCTGGTCATGCCGTCAAAGTGAACCAGGGTCTTTAATCCTCCCGCCATGGTGATGGCCTTGAGTCCCCGCTGTACCCCGGCGATCAGCGCGGCCTCGTTGGTTGCAAGGGGAATGTATATTTCTTCGCCGGGCTTGACATACTGCCCGCAGATCCTGGCGGGACCGGCGAAACCCATGGGGATTAAAGCGGCGCCTATTTTTGATTCTATCCCCGCCAGGATAGTCTCGCCGCCAATCAGCTTAGAAGTATCTATTTTACTTTGTTTAATCAAGGAAAGCGTTTTACCGCTTTTTTTCTCAAGATACTCACAGCGTATTTCCGCGGCGGCAGCGCAGGCATCCGCCACCTTGGCCGCGTCAGAACCATAAACCTGCCTAAAAAGCTCGGTCTCAAGATTCTGGGTTTTTATTTTCCCGTCAAAAAAATCCTGTTTGACGGCCTCTAAGTGTTGCATGCTACACCTCCATCTTTTTTATAAAGCAGGGTACTTAAGCTTTGGGCAAAGGCGCCGGCTTCTTCAATTTTTTGCTGATCAATGCCTGTTTCTACTCCCATACGGTGAAACATTTCGGTAAGAATTTCCGTGGCACAGTTGCCTCTGGCTCCCGGCGCATAGGGGCATCCTCCCAGACCTCCGGCGGCGCCGTCGAATATCCTGATGCCCGCGTTATAGGATGCCAGGTTATTGGCAAATTCAAGGCCGAAGTATTTATGGTAATGCACGGCAAGACGGGCTTTTTTTAATGCCCGGAGGATCGTCTTTGGAACATAGTAAGCCGAATCAGGATTTGCCATTCCGGTGGTGTCTCCCAGGGATATTTCATAGGCCCCATAAGATTCCAGGGCCAGCGCGATATCCAGAGCTTTTTGGGGATCCGTACTGCCTTCAATGGGACAACCAAAAACCGTGGCGATATACGACCTGACTCTTATTCCTTCCGGTCCGGCAGCCTTATTGATTTCTTCAATGATTTTTAGTTGTTCCGGTACAGAAGTATTCAGATTTTTTTTATTATGGCTTTCACTGGTACTCATAATGGTAACCACTTCTTTCAGGCCGCTTTCGGCTGCCCGTTCAAAGCCTTTCATATTCGGGATCAGGGCATTATAGACTACGCCGTCTTTTTGATTGATTCCCTGAAAGACCTCCCTGGCATCCCGCATCTGGGGAACCCATTTGGGATTGACAAAAGAAGTTACCTCAATCCGTTTGCAGCCTGCTCCGGTCAGCATATCTACCAGTTGTATCTTCTTTGCGGTTTCCACAAACACCGGTTCCGGCTGTAATCCATCCCGTGGCCCGACTTCAAATATTTCTACCGTTTCCATTATTGTTCCCCCGGAATCAGAATTGCCCTTCCCTTCAATTGGCTAAAGCGT
>JAITLC010000064.1 GCA_031278095.1 Treponema sp. | reverse complement strand
CGTTTTTTTCTGGGCCTCCACCAAAAGATGCACCTCGATGCGCTTCAAAAGCAGGGGCGGCATAAAGGGCTTGGTAATATAGTCGATGGCCCCCAAGTCCAGGCCCTCAAGCTCATTTTCCGTGTCGGTTTTGGCGGTGAGGAATATCACCGGAATAGTTTTGGTTTCCGGTTTTTCTTTGAGAATCCTGATCGCCTCATAGCCGTTCATCTCCGGCATATCGATGTCCAGGAGGATCATTGCCGGTTTAATGTCCGCCAAAATATCAAACATCTTTGCTGCCGAAGGGGCGGTGTAGACCTCGTATTTTTCCGACAGCACATTCTTTCCCGTTCTCAGATTTGAGGGGTTGTCATCAACCAAAATAATTTTTTCGTAAACTTCTTTCATGACTCAGTTCCTTTTTGCATTAATTATTACGGTAATAGTTTTAGCCGCTTCTGCGTATTCTCCCTTGATTCCTATGCCGGTGGTTTTGCCGGTTCGCCGTGGTCTGTATGGATACGACAAATACATTGGATGCGGTGAAGATTACAAAGACAAAGATAAATAAGATCAGAATAATGTTTCTTGAAAAGAAATCCTTTTTATTCATTGCTTGCCTCCTTAGATGGACTATTCCACCTTGAACCTGGAAACTTCGCCGGCCAGATTGTCGATATGGTTCCTGTTGTCCGCGCTCAATTCGTTAACCCTGTTTATGGCGGTGTTGATTTGATCCATCCCGACAATTATTTCATTCATGCCCCCGGTGATTTCTTTGCTGAGTCTTTCCAGGTTTTTACTTTCCTGAATAACTTCCTGGCTGCCCACAAGCATTTCGCTTGATCCCTGTTCTACCGATTGGGTTATTTCATTCAGCTTCGCAACGGATTCAAGAATTTCCTGACTCCCATGGCTCTGTTCTTCCATGGCGTTTAGTATGCTGGATTCCTGATCCGAGACAATGCGGACTTTTTCGCCTATGGTTTGAATCTGGAAAAGCACCGTATTTACCGAGTCGGTTATAAGATCGATAGATTCTTTTATCTTTTTAAGTATCGAGGAAATGGTTCTTGATTGTTTCCCGGAATTTTCCGCCAGCTTGCGGATCTCATCGGCCACCACGGCAAATCCCTTGCCCGCTTCTCCCGCATGGGCGGCCTCTATGGCCGCGTTCATGGCAAGAAGGTTTGTCTGGCTTGCGATATTCTGCATTACCGTGTTTATCTGCAGCAAGCCCTCCGATTCCCGGGCTATCTCCTGAACATCCCGGGAAACACCCTGCAGGCTCTCCTGTCCCAATTCCGATGAGGCCGTAAGCTGCCGGACATTTTCGGCATTCTGTTCCAGTGTCCGGGTAACGCTTTTTATATTTGCCAGCATTTCTTCTATGGCGGAAGATGAGCGGGAAACGCTGCCGGTCTGCTCGGTTACCTGATCGTTAAGCCTGCCTATATTCCGGGTAACCTGTTCCATGGTAACTCCGGTCTGGGTTACCGATGCGGACTGGTTGATCGTTTTTTTCATAATGGATTGAATGGTAGTGTTTATTTTCCGTACCTCAGACGCGGTTTCTTCCATGTTTACGGAAAGTTCCTGTCCTACATTGTGGAGACTGCCGGCTTGGGTCTTTATGGCTGTTACCATGTTTTTTATTTTATCAAGGGTAAGATTAAAGTAAGACCCAAGTTCTCCAACTTCATCCATACGTTTGATTTCGATGTGCCTGGTAAGGTCTCCTTCGCCTTCTGAAATTTCCTTTAGGATGATATTGATGGCGCTGAGTTTTCCGAAAATCATCCGCTGAAAAACGAAAAAAATTAAAAACCCTACAGCCAGAGAAACAACACCCGTTAGTATTTGCCTGAGTACCATAAAACGGATCGTCTTTACCAGTTCTTCCGCGGGAAAATCGATACCCGCTATGCCGACAAGCGTACCGGCGGAATTGCGAATGGGGGCGTAACTTGATATCAGCCAGCCCCAGGCGGACTGAAATTCAGGTTTACCGCTCCGGACTGTTCCTGTTTCCCAGGACAGGAGAAACGCGCTATCGTAGCTTGAAACATCATCGGTGTCTCCCAGGGCGGAAAAATTTTCCTGGTCGTCGGGAGGGGAGCTGCCGTCGATGACAAAATACCATTCATTGCCTTCCGCCGGAGCCATTGTATAAAGATAAACGCAGTTGGAAGACTGTTTAAGGGTGTAGAGTTTTTGCCGGGTTTCTTCATAAAACGGATCATCGCTGTCCATGGATGCAACGAGGGCTTCAAACGAATCTCCGTCAATAAGCGCCGCGGCTTTTTCTACTACAAACCTTCCCTGGGAGGCGAATATATCCAAAGCGATTTTAGATATATTTTGTACCGCTCCAAAAGAGGTTACGATGAAAAGCGCCGCCAGAAAACCGGCAAAGAAAACGATAAAACGTATTTTTAGGGATTGACTTTTTTTCACGATTTTCTCCTGTTGACCACTTGAAATTGTCTCACTTCTCAAAAACATTTGCCCGGTTATGCGTCAGAATATCGTTTACCGTTTCCAATGCCCCCGTGTATTCTCCCATCAGCACCTTGTCCGAAACGGCGTTTATCCCTTCCCGTGTTTCCGCATCCAAAGGCAGCCCTTCTGTTTCCTCAAGCAGTTTGTCAATCTCCTTCATGTTTTTTGCCTCCAGCGCGGCCCGTAAAGCGGAAAGCGTGACCGTAATATCTTGCTTCCCTCCGCCCCCGGTTTCCCTCTCCCCGCTCTTTTCCTCCAAAACTTTTTCTATCCCTTTGATGAGTTCTGTTAAATGCCCGTGAAAAACAGGCAGGGTTTCACGGATTGTTTGCGCGTCCCCCGCCTTTCCCGCCGTTTCCAGTTCCTCCGCCTCCTTCGATACCTCTGCCGCGCCGATGGTTCCGGCGGCGCTCTTTATGGCGTGGGCCTGGGCAATAAACAGGAGGATATTTCCTTCGGCGGGGGCTTCGGAAAAAACCGGGAGCCGTTTTTCCGCGTCCTTGTAAAACTGCGCCAGCACCTTCCGGTAGCCCGCAACCGTGCCGCCGGTCATGTTGATGCCATGTTTTATATCCACGCCGGGAATAATGATGCCGCTTTCCCCGCTAAAGGTTTCCCGCCTGATTCCCCTTCCGGCCTTTATCTGCTTTTCCACCGGTATCCAGCGGGACATCACGTCATCCAGCTTGGCTATCTCTATGGGCTTGGATAAATAATCGTTAAAGCCTTTTTCCAGAAACATCTCTTTCATCCCGAAGATAGCGTTGGCGGTCAGCGCTATTATGGGCACTTTCTTTTCATCCGCCGTTTCTTCCCAGGCCCGGATAGCCGCGGCCGCCTCAATGCCGTCCATGCCCGGCATCATGTGATCCATCAGGATAAGATCGTACCGTCGCTTTTTTGCCATCTCGATTGATTCGGAGCCGCTGTCCGCCCTGTCTACGGCCATCTTGTAGGGGGCAAGCAGGCCGCTTGCCACATCAAGATTACTGGCAATGTCATCCACTATCAGAATACGGGCATTGGGGGCGGTAAAACGTATGTCCAGAAACTCCGCATCCTGAAGTCCAAAAACAGTATCTTTCCCGTTCAAAATGTTGGCTACCATAACCGGCTGGGTGGGCATATAGAGTTCCCGGCAGCCCAGGGGTATCTTCTTCCCGTATTCCGCTATGGCTGCCACGGTTACCGTACCGGCTTTTTCCTTCAAAACCGCCTGTATCTCCTCCGCAACAGGCCAGGCGATAAACGCAAACTGATAGCCGCCGCTTTCCAGTTCCCGTATAAGTTCGGCCTTGTTGCGGGCAAGGGTGTTCCCTACCCCCAGGCTCCTGAGGGTATGGGTAATAGACAGGGCAAAGGTTTCCCGCCTTTCGTATATCAGGCAGTTTTTGCTTTCCGCATTCTCCACCAGGGCGAAAGCCCCTGCGTCCAATACCCTTTGGGGTACGGCGGCGGTAAAGGCGCTGCCTTTACCGTACACGCTTTCTACCATCAGGTTGCCCCCCATAAGGCGGCACAGATTCCGGCTTATCGCCAGGCCCAGCCCCGTCCCCTCTATGTTCCGGTTCCGTTTGCTGTCAAACTGCATAAAGTTGCCAAAGAGCTTTTCCATGTTTTCAGCTTTGATGCCGATGCCGGTGTCCTTCACCTCAAAGTACAGCGTAAAATTCGGCGGAAAAGTTTTATCCTTCTGAAAAATCTCAGCCTTTTCACCCCACACCGAAAGGGTAATATTCCCTTTGGGGGTATACTTTACCGCGTTGCTCAGCAGGTTCAAAAGTATCTGCCGTACCCGTACTTCGTCTCCGGATAGTTTGGCCGGAAGGTTCCCGTCAATCATGGTGGTAAAACGCACCGGCTTTTCCCCAAGCCGTATACGGATAATGTTGATAACATCGTTGATAAGGGAAGCAAAAAGGTATTCCCCTTCCACAATTTCAAGTTTCCCCACCTCTATTTTTGAGAAGTCCAGAATATCGTTGATGATTGAAAGGAGGTTTGTTCCGGCCTGTTTGATGGTGGAAAGGTTTTCCTTTGCCTCCTGGTTCAGATTCTGTCTGAGGAGCAATTCCGTCATGCCGATAACCGCGTTCATGGGGGTACGGATCTCATGACTCATGTTGGCAAGAAAACTGCTCTTCGCTTCGCTGGCTTTCCGGCTTTCCCGAAGGGCGGTATTGTACAGATACATACTAAAGCCGGAGGTGATTATGGAGATAATCAGGGCTATGATCCGTATCCGGTTGAGAAAGTTGGTGTCGTCGCGGCGGATAAGGATTATTTCATCGCCGATGTCAACCCCGGCGATACAGTACAGATTTCCTTCCTTGTCGTAAACGGGGGAAAAGGCGGAGATCAGACCGTCCCAGGCAGGGGTATATTCCGCCAACTGGGTAAAAAGCATCTCTCCGTCCAGAACTTTTCGGGCCTGCTCGTTAAGCTCGAAGAAAGTGGCCGGCGTCATTTGGGTCTCAGGGTCCAGGTCGTTGTCAACAATGTATTGGATGTTCCCATCCCCATAATCCCGCCAATAATAAACATAAAGGATATTGAATTTTTCCGCAAAATCAATGAGCCGCGCCCGCAGTTCCTCGTATTCGGGGGTCAGGGTATCTTCCGGAGTATGGTAATGATCCAGTTCTTCCGCGGACACATACACCGAAGCGGCCATGGCGGCGTTCAAAAGACGGTATTGGGTGGCTTCTTCCAGCGCATTTATGGTTTGACTCATGACGATGTTTGAATTGACGGAGATAAGCAAAACCATTGCCGTAGAAGCGAGAAACAGAATAGACGCAAGGATAATAGAATTATGAAAAAAAAGATGTATCTTTTGTAAAACCTTTCCGCCATATTTCATGACAAAGCCCTTAAGACATCGATGTGGATGATCATGATCGCTATCACGATGAGGCAAGGGCCGAGCATGACCGTGGGAAGCGTCGGCGCGGAGGCAAGAAGGGGAATATCCCTGAAGGTGTCTGCCAGGCCCTCCCCAAAGGAGCGGACAAAGTCGTTGATGCGCCCCCGGGGGATCAGGGCAAACTCCGCGTTGGGAAGCCCCACCAGGCCGTTAAAGCAGTCGAACAGTATCCCGTCACCCCCCACCGCGTACACCCGGACGTTTGTCTCCGGCCCCGCCCGGGTAAGGTAGCGCCACACCGTCCGTATGGCGTGCCGGGGAAAGCGGGAGATCCGGATATCATACTCCTCCCTGATGCGCGTCTCAAACTGGTCATTGCTTCTGAAATTACTCAGATCGTAATAGATGAATTGCTTCCCTCCGTGGTCAAATTGTTCGATCCTGTCTTGCATACCCTTCCCCTTATTCCTGTTCCCTGTTTTTTTGCAAGCCGGCGATCTTCTCCAACGCCTTATCGTATTCTCCCAGCAGCACATCGTCGGAAACGGCGTCCAGGGCTTTACGGGTTTTGTTGTCCGCTGCTTTCCGGTTGAGTTCTTCCAATACACGGTCAACGGCGGTCATTTTTTTTGCTTGCAGGGCTTCGGCCAGTTCCCGCAGCAGGGGAAGTAACTCGGCGCCTGCCGCCGCAGCCTCCTCCGGAACGGCCGGGGCCGTTGCCTCCAGGGCCGCGCCGATTCCTGCCGCCAGGACCGCAAGTTTTTCCGTGAAGGCGGGAAGGCGTTCCCGAATCGCCGCGGCGTCTCCGGCCTTTCCCGCGGCTTCCAGGACCGCGGCCTCCGCGGATACCTCCGCTGCGCCGATGGTTCCGGCGGCGCTTTTAATCGCGTGGACCTGGGTAACAAAGACCGGCAGGGCCTCCGGTTCCGGCGGCGCTTGCAACAGGGCAAGCCGTTCCTCCGCGTCCTTGCGGAATATGGCCAGCACTTTTTTGTAGCCCCCGATTGTGCCGCCGGTCAT